>JBBIOF010000082.1:0-8632 GCA_037443505.1 Candidatus Rokuibacteriota bacterium | reverse complement strand
CCCGCGCTCCCGGCGGGCCCGGTAGCGGGCGCTCGCCATCGTCACCGCGGCCGCCGCCCGCCCCGCCGCGCCTCGCTGGCTGGCCCCCGGCGACGTCAACGGCTTCCTGGCCCTCGCCCTCGACAACACCACCAACCTCGTCATCCTGGCGGGCCTGCTGATCGGGGTCTTCCAGTTCCCGGCCGACCTGGTGCTCCACCGCATGGTGCCGGGAACCGCCCTGGGCGTGCTCCTGGGCGATCTGGTGTACACGTGGCTGGCCGTGCGGCTCATGCGGCGGGCCGGCCGCGACGACGTCACCGCCATGCCGTTCGGCATCGACACCCCCACGCTCTTCGCCATGGTCTTCGGCGTCCTGGGACCGGTCAGGGTGGCGACGGGGAGCGCGGAGACGGCCTGGAAGGTGGGCATGGCCGCGACCATCGCCATCGGCGTGGTGAAGACCGTCCTGGCCTTCGCCGGGGACTGGACGCGGCGCGTGGTGCCGCGCGCCGCCCTCCTCGGATCCATCGCGGGCGTGGCCATCCTGCTCATCGCGTTCCTGCCGGCGCTCAAGGTCGTCCGCGATCCCCTGGTGGGGATCGTCACGCTGGTGGTGCTGCTGCTGGCGCTGCTGGGGGGCCTCAGGATGCCCTGGGGCGTGCCCGGCGCGTTCGCGGCGGTCGCGGCGGGCAGCACGATCTCCTGGATCCGCTGGGCGTGGTTCGGGGGCGCGGGTGGGGGGCACGCGGGCCCCGCGGTGGCCTTCGCGGTGGCCGTGCCCTGGCCGACGCTCGCGTGGCTTGACGCGGTGCCCGAGGCGCTGCCGTACCTGGGCATCGCGCTGCCCTTCGCGCTGGTCACGGTCGTCGGGGGCATCGACAACACCGAGTCGGCGGCCGCGGCCGGGGACGAGTACCGCACGCGCGACATCCTGGTGACCGAGGCCCTGGCGACGATCGCGGCCGGGCTGGCGGGCGGCGTGATCCAGAACACGCCCTACATCGGCCACCCGGCCTACAAGGCGATGGGCGCCCGCGCCGGCTACACGCTGGCCACCGGGCTCGCCATCGGTCTGGGCGCGGCGGCGGGCGCGCTCTCGCTGCTGGTGGGGCTCCTGCCGGAAGCGGCGGTGGCTCCCATCCTGGTCTTCATCGGGCTCGAGATCACCGCCCAGGCGTTCCTGGCCTCGCCGCGGCAGCACGGGGCGGCGGTGGCGATCGCGTTCGTGCCGGCGGCGGCGGCCCTGGTGGTGATCCAGGGCGGCGGGCTCCTGAGCGCGCTGGGCCGGGGTCCGGGCGACCTCGCCGGGGAGGCGGCGGCCGGCTGGCAGGCCCTGGTGGTGCTGGGCAACGGCTTCATCCTCACGGCCCTGCTGTGGGGCTGGGCCGTGGTCGCCATCCTGGAGCGGCGGCCGGCGGTGACGGCGGCACTCATGGCGGTGGCCAGCGTGGCCACGCTGTTTGGCGTCATCCACTCGCCCCTGCCGACCGGCGCCCTGTTCTGGCCCTGGGCCATGCCCGCGCCCCTGAGCGCCCAGCTGGCGGGCGCCTACGGCCTCGCGGCGGCGCTCTGCTGGTTCGCTGCACTGAGGCAGCCGCGCTGAGCCGTTCTCCCCACGTCCTGAGCCTTTCCTTCGACGGACCGCGCCCGTAAGATCGAGGGCAGGCCAGGGATGCCGAGGACGCAACGTTCCGGCCGGGCGGCCGTGGCCGCCCCGAGGAGGCGGCGATGAACATCGCGAGCCTGCTCTCGACGAAGGGCGTCGACGTGATCACCGTCACTCCCGACGCGCCCATCCGGGAGGCGGTGAGGCTGCTGGACACGCACAACATCGGCGCGCTGGTCGTGATGGGCGGCGCCGAGCGCCCGGCGGGGATCGTGTCGGAGCGGGACATCGTCCGGGCGCTGGCGCGGGACGAGTCCGTGCTGGACCGGCCGGTGAGCACGGTCATGACGAAGGAGGTCATCGTGGGAGCGCCGCAGGACGACCTCGTGACGGTGAGCAACACCATGACCGAGCACCGGATCCGGCACCTGCCCGTGATGGACCGGGGCCGGCTCGTGGGCATCGTCTCCATCGGCGACGTCCTGAAGGCGCAGCGCGACCACTACCGGGGCGAGGTGGACACCCTCCAGCTCCAGATCCTCGGGCCCACGGCGTGAGCCGCCCCGGAACGGCCGAGCAGCCGCTGCGGGTCGCCATCGTCGGCGCCGGGCCCGCGGGTTACTACGCGGCGGAGGCGCTCCTCAAGCAGGACGACGTGGTGGTCGAGGTGGACATGTTCGACCGGCTGCCGACGCCCTACGGGCTCGTGCGGGCCGGCGTGGCGCCCGACCACCAGAAGATCAAGAACGTCACGGCGGCGTTCGACAAGGTGGCTGCCCACCCGCGCTTCCGCTTCTTCGGCGGGGTGGAGCTGGGGCGGCACCTGGCGGTCGAGGACCTCCGCGCGCACTACCACCAGATCCTCTACTCCACGGGCGCCCAGACGGACCGCCGCATGGGCATCCCGGGTGAGGACCTCCAGGGCAGCCACCCGGCCACCGAGTTCGTGGCCTGGTACAACGGGCACCCGGACTACCGCGACTGCCGGTTCGACCTGTCCCAGGAGCGGGTGGCGGTGGTGGGCGTGGGCAACGTGGCCGTGGACGTGGTCCGGATCCTCTGCCGGACGCCGGAGGAGCTGGAGAAGACCGACATCGCGGAGCACGCGCTGGAGGCCCTCCGGCGGAGCCGCGTGAGGGAGGTCTACCTGCTCGGCCGGCGGGGCCCGGCCCAGGCAGCGTTCACCAACCCGGAGATCAAGGAGCTGGGCGAGCTCGCCGACGCCGACGTGATCGTGCGCCCGGAGGAGGTGGAGCTGGACGAGGTGAGCCGGGCGGCCCTCGAGAAGAGCGGCGACCGGGCGACCATGAAGAAGGTCGAGATCCTGCAGTCCTTCGCCCGCCGCCCTCCGGCCGGCAGGCGGCGGAAGCTCTACCTCCGGTTCCTGGTCTCCCCCGTCGAGCTGACCGGCGACGACCGCGGGCGGGTCGCAGGCATCCGCCTGGTCCGGAACACCCTCTACGCCACCGAGTCGGGCGCCATCCAGGCCAAGCCGACCAACGAGTTCGAGGAGCTGCCGGTGGGCCTGGTCTTCCGCTCGGTCGGCTACCGGGGCGTGGCGCTGCCGGGGGTGCCGTTCAACGAGAGCTGGGGCGTCATCCTCAACGAGCGGGGCCGCGTCCTGGACCCTGCGACGCGCACGCCGGTGGTGGGGGAGTACGCCGCGGGATGGATCAAGCGCGGCCCCACCGGCGTCATCGGCACCAACAAGCCGGACGCCGCGGAGACGGTCGCGTGCATGCTCGAGGACGTCCGGAAGGGCGCCATCCTGAGCCCGGCCCACCCGGACCGGGCCGCGGCGGAGCGCCTGGTGCGCGAGCGCCAGCCCCGGTACGTGTCCTACGAGGACTGGCTGAAGCTCGACGAGCTCGAGACCGCGCGCGGCCGGCGGCTGGGCCGGCCGCGGGTGAAGTTCTGCTGCGTCGAGGAAATGCTGGAGGCGCTGGGCCGACCGCGCGAATAGGCGGGCCGGCGGCCTGAATAGCCGCTTGACCGCCTTCGTCTCACGAGTGTGTAATGGGCGCCGCTGCGAACCTCAGTCTGCCCGCTGACAGAGGAGGTACCATGAGGAAGTTGAGGAGGTCCCTGACCATCGCCCTGGCGACGACCGTACTCGTCGGGGGCGCCGGCGTCGCCGCCGTGTCGGCGCAGGGGGAGTGGAAGGCGCCAGCGGATGCGAAGAACACCAAGAATCCGCGCGCCGACAAGAAGAACGACAAGAAGGAGCTTGCGGAGGCCAAGAAGATCGCCGACACCAACTGCGCCTCCTGCCACGGCGCCTCCGGGAAGGGCGACGGCCCCGCCGCCGCGGCGCTCCCTCCGCCCAAGCCTGCCGACTGGACCTCGGCCAAGGTGCAGTCGCAGACGGACGGGGAGATCTTCTGGAAGATCACCAACGGCCGCGGCGCCATGCCCCCGTGGAAGCACCTGTCGGAGAAGGACCGCTGGGACCTGGTCAACTACATCCGGAGCCTCAAGAAGTAGCGGGGCCCGTACCGGATCCGAGGCGCCCCGGCGCGGACCGGCCGCGAGGCCGGCCCGTGCCGGGGCGTTTTGCGATCGGGGGGTGATGGACGGCCGGCGGCTCGCCACCGTGGACCTGGGCACCAACACGGTGCGGCTCCTGGTGGTGGAGGTGGGGCCCGGGGGCCGGTGGGACACGATCGACCAGGACCAGCAGGTGACCCGGCTGGGCGAGGGCCTGGCGGCGGCCGGGCGGCTCGGCGAGGCGCCGATGGCCCGGACCGCGGCCGTCGTGGCCGACTACGTGCGCCGGGCGGAGCGGGCCGGGGCGCACCCCGTGCGGATCGTGGCCACCAGCGCCGTCCGCGAGGCGGTCAACGGGCGCGAGTTCGCCGCCGCGGTGGAGCGATCGACCGGCTGGCCCGTGGAGGTCGTGAGCGGCGAGGA
This sequence comes from Candidatus Rokuibacteriota bacterium, assembly GCA_037443505.1. GTDB lineage: Bacteria > Methylomirabilota > Methylomirabilia > Rokubacteriales > CSP1-6 > JBBIOF01. The sequence goes on along the minus strand of JBBIOF010000082.1, from coordinate 4,134 downwards.
CGAGGCGCGGCTCACGGTCCTCGGCATCCTGCGCGGGCTGGGTGACGTGCCGCCCGTCATGCTCGCCTTCGACATCGGCGGCGGCAGCACCGAGTTCGTCCTGGCCCGCGCCGGCCGCGTGGCCGCGTCGGCGAGCCTCCGGCTGGGCGTCGTGCCGCTCGCCGAGCGCTACCCGTTCCCGGGGCCGGTGGACCGTGGCCGCTACGCTCGGATGGAGGGCGAGATCCGGGCGCGGCTCGGCCGGGAGCTGCCACCGGAAATCCGGGGTGCCCGCGTCCCGGACCTCGTGGGCACGGCGGGCACCGTCACCACGCTGGCCGCGCTCGACCTCGGCCTGACGAGCTACGACCCCGCCCGCGTCCACGGACACCGCCTCCCGCGCGCGGCCGTGGACGGCCTGCTGGAGCGGCTGGGAGCCCTCACCGTGCAGGAGCGGGCGGCCCTGCCGTGCCTGGAGCCCGGTCGGGCGGACCTGATCGTGGCCGGCGTCGCCATCGTCCGCGCCGCCCTGGACGTCACGGGCGCCCGGAGCCTCCTGGTGAGCGACTGGGGCCTCAGGGAGGGCGTGCTGGCCGAGGCGGTCGGGTGAGCCTGCGCGCGCTCCTGCTGGCGCTGTCCACACGGCCCGGGATCGGGCGGTGGATGGAGCGCCGGCCCGTGACGCGCGCGCTGGTGCGGCGCTTCGTGGCCGGCCTCGAGCCCGACGACGCCCTGGCGGTCGTCGCCGACCTCAACGCGCGCGGGCTGGACGGCGCGGTGACGTACCTGGGTGAGAACGTGCGGACGCCCGCCGACGCCGCGCGGGCCGCCGACGTGTACGTGGACCTGGTGGACGAGATCCGGCGCCGCGGCCTCCGCGCCCAGCCCTCGCTGAAGCTCACGCACCTGGGCCTCGACCTGGGAGCGGAGGTGTGCGAGGCCCACCTGGTCCGCGTGCTGGCGCGCGGGCGGGAGGCGGGCATCCGCGTCTGGATCGACATGGAGTCCTCCGCCTACACCGACCGGACCCTCGACCTGTACGCGCGGCTCCGTCCCGCGTGGCCCAACGCGGCGTGCGTGGTGCAGGCGTACCTGCGCCGCACCCCCGCCGACGTCGAGCGCCTGGTCGGGCTGGGCGCCGCCGTCCGGCTCTGCAAGGGCGCGTACCGCGAGCCGGCCTCCATCGCGTACGCCCACCGGCGCGACGTGGACCGAGCCTGGGCCGCGCTGGCCGACCGCCTGATGGCCCCGGACGCGCTGGCCCGCGGCGTCTACCCGGCCTTCGCCACCCACGACGAGCGGCTCATCGAGCACGCCGCGTCCCGGGCCGGCGAGCGGCGGATCGCCCCCGACCGCTTCGAGGTGCAGATGCTGTTCGGCATCCGGCCCGACCTGCACGGGCCGCTGCGCGCCCGGGGCCTGACGCTGCGCGTCCTGGTGCCCTTCGGCGAGGACTGGTACGGCTACTTCATGCGGCGCCTGGCCGAGCGCCCCGCCAACCTGCTCTTTCTCCTGCGCCACCTGGCGCGGCCCGCCCGGGGCGCCATTTGACAGGTCTCCCGGCCGGCGTCTATCCTGGGGGCCACATGGACGAAATTGCCGTACTTGTGCTCAATTACAGCTTTGAGCCGCTCCATTTCACCAACGCCCGGAGAGCGATCACGCTGCTGCTGGCCGGCAAGGCCGAGGCGGTGGAGGCCTCCCCGCGGCTGATCCGGTCGCCCTCGCGCGCCTTCCCCCTGCCGGCGGTGATCCGCCTGGCGGTGTACATACGCAAGCCGTTCCTGGACAGGGTGGCCTTCAACAAGAAGAACATCCTGCGCCGGGACGGCTACACCTGCCAGTACTGCAATCGTCGCGGCGAGCGGCTCACGGTGGACCACGTGATCCCCCGCTCCCGCGGCGGCGAGACCACGTGGACCAACGTCGTGGCCGCCTGCCTTCGCTGCAACCTGAGGAAGGGCAACCGCCTCCCGGAGGAGGCGGGCATGCGGCTGCTGCGCGAGCCGGTGCACCCCAAGTTCCTGTTCACCACCCACCTGCTCAAGCACCCGCACGCGCCGTCGCTGCTGGACTCGTGGCGCAAGTACCTGGTGGCCGCCCCGGCACCGTCCTGATCCGCTCCCGTCGTCGGTGTTCCGCCTGAAGTCCGAGTTCCCGCCGCGCGGCGACCAGCCGCAGGCGATCGCCCGGCTCACCGAGCTGATCCGCGCGGGCCGCCGGCACGTTGTGCTGCGCGGGGTGACGGGATCCGGCAAGACGTACACCATGGCCAACGTCATCGCCGCCGTCGGGCGCCCCACGCTGGTGATCTCGCCCAACAAGACGCTGGCCGCTCAGCTCTTCGGCGAGTTCAAGGCGTTCTTCCCCGAGAACGCCGTGGAGTACTTCGTGTCGTACTACGACTACTACCAGCCGGAGGCGTACATCCCGCAGACCGACACCTACATCGAGAAGGACGCCCTGATCAACGACGAGATCGACCGCATGCGCCACTCGGCCACCCGGTCGCTCGTGGAGCGGCGGGACGTGGTGGTGGTGGCCTCGGTCTCGTGCATCTACGGCATCGGCGCTCCCGAGACCTACCAGGAGATGCACGTGGCGCTGGCGGAGGGCGACCAGGTGGACCGCGACGAGATCATCCGCCGCCTGATCGCCGTGCAGTACGAGCGCAACGACTACGACTTCCACCGGGGCACGTTCCGCGTGCGCGGCGACGTGGTGGAGGTCTTCCCCGCCAACGAGGAGTCCCTGGCGCTCCGCGTCGAGCTCTTCGGCGACGTGATCGACGCCATCCACCGGATCGACCCCCTCCGGGGCGAGGTCCTGGAGCGGCTGGACCGCGTGCGGGTCTATCCGGCCAGCCACTACGTGACCCCGGCCGCCCAGCTGGAGCGCGCGCTGGGGACCATCCGGGAGGAGCTGGAGGAGCGCCTGGCGTTCCTCCGCCAGCGCAACCGGCTGCTGGAGGCCCAGCGGCTGGAGCAGCGCACCCTGTTCGACATGGAGATGCTGCGCGAGCTGGGCTACTGTCACGGCATCGAGAACTACTCGCGGCACCTGACCGGACGGCGCCCGGGAGAGCCGCCGCCCGTGCTCATCGACTACCTGCCCCGGGATGCGCTCGTGATCATCGACGAGAGCCACGTGGCCGTCCCCCAGCTGCGGGGCATGTACTACGGCGACCGGTCGCGCAAGGAGGCGCTGGTGGAGTACGGGTTCCGCCTGCCCTCGGCGTTCGACAACCGGCCGCTGACGTTCGAGGAGTTCAGCCGGGCGGTGGGGCAGACGGTGTACGTGTCGGCCACGCCGGGGCCGTGGGAGGTGGAGCGGGCGGGAGACGCGGTGGTGGAGCAGGTGATCCGGCCCACGGGGCTCATGGATCCGCGGATCACCGTGCGGCCGGCCCGCGACCAGGTGGACGACCTGATGCACGAGGTCCGCGCCCGGGCCGAGCGCGACGAGCGGGTGCTGGTGACCACGCTCACCAAGCGCATGGCCGAGGACCTGACGGAGTACTACCAGCAGGCCGGGCTGCGCGTGCGCTACCTGCACTCGGACATCGACACCCTGGACCGGGTGGCCGTGATCCGGGACCTCCGGCTGGGCAAGTTCGACTGCCTGATCGGCATCAACCTGCTGCGGGAGGGGCTCGACATCCCCGAGGTGTCCCTGGTGGCCATCCTGGACGCGGACAAGGAGGGCTACCTCCGGTCGGAGACCTCGCTCATCCAGACGGCGGGCCGCGCGGCCCGCAACGTCCACGGCGAGGTGATCATGTACGCGGACCAGGTGACCGAGTCCATGGCGGCCACCATCCGCGAGACCGAGCGGCGGCGCGCGCTGCAGGCGGCCTACAACGCCGAGCACGGCATCACCCCCGAGAGCATCCGGTCGTCGATCCGGGAGCTGCTCCAGACGGTCTACGAGCGGGACTACTACACGGTGGAGGTCCCGACGGGCGGCGAGGAGACCTTCGAGTCGCCGGAGGCGGTGGAGCGCCGCATCGAGGCGCTGACGGCCCGGATGAAGGAGGCGGCGCGCCGGCTGGACTTCGAGCAGGCCGCCGAGCTGCGCGACCGGATCCGCGCCCTGCGCAGGCTCCAGGCCGTGGGCGGCTGAGCGGGCCCGGCCGGGGGAGGGCCGCCCGGGCCC
>JBBIOF010000081.1:0-8649 GCA_037443505.1 Candidatus Rokuibacteriota bacterium | reverse complement strand
GGGCCGGCGCCGCGGCGGCCCCCGCGCCGCCGCCCCCGCCCGGACGACCATGGACATCGGGATCCCGCTGCCGACGCTGCTGAACCAGGTGGTGAACGGTATCGCCCTGGGCATGCTGCTGGCGCTCATGGCCGTGGGCCTCACCGTCACCCTGGGGCTCATGCGCGTCATCAACATGGCCCACGGCGCGCTGTACACGCTGGGCGCCTACGTGCTGGTCACCACCTTCAAGGCGCTGGGGTTCTGGCCGGCCCTGCTGCTCGCCCCCCTGGTGGTGGGCGCCGTGGGCCTCGCGGTGGAGGCCGCCCTCATCCGGCCGCTCTACGCCCGCGACCCCCTGCACACGCTGCTGCTCACCTTCGGCCTGGCGCTGATCGTGGAGGACCTGGTCCGCCTGGTGTGGGACGACGCGCCCTACCCGATGGCGGCGCCGCCCGCGCTCTCCGGCATCGTGCTGCTCGGGGACATCCCCTACTCGAAGTACCGGCTGTTCGTCATCGCGGTGGGCGGCCTGGTGATGGCCGCCACCTGGTTCTTCCTGGCCCGCACGCAGGTGGGCCGCACCATCCTCGCCGGGACCTTCGACCGCGAGATGGTCCGCGTGCTGGGCATCCGCATCAACCTGCTGTACACCCTGGTCTTCGCCCTGGGCGCGGGCCTGGCGGCCTTCGCCGGCGTGCTGGCGGCGCCCATCCGCGGGGTCTTCCCCACCATGGGCTCGTCCATCATCATGCCGTCCTTCGTGGTGGTGATCATCGGCGGCATGGGCAGCTTCTGGGGCGCCCTGGCCGGCGGCCTGGCCGTGGGCGTCATCGTGAGCCTCACCGTGGAGGTGTTCTCGGCCGCCTCCGACGTCATCGTCTTCGTGCTCCTGGCGCTGGTGCTGCTGCTCCGGCCCCGGGGGCTGTTCGGCATCGAAGGGCTGCTGGAGCGATGAGGCCGCTCGGCGTCCTCGCCGCCGTCCTCGCCCTGGCACCCCTGGCCATCGGCCCGCTGGGCGGCTACCAGGCCCTGCTCACGGAGATGGTGATCTTCGCCGTCTTCGCCACCGGCTTCAACCTCCTCCTGGGCTACACCGGCATCCTCTCCTTCGGCCACGCCGCCTACTTCGGCCTGGCCGGCTACGCCATGGGGCTGATCCTGGTCCACTGGCACTGGCCGCTCCTGGCCGCCATGCTGGCCGGCGTGGTCGTGGCCGGGCTGGCCGCGGTGGCCATCGGGCTGCTGATCATCCGCAAGGCGGGCATCTACTTCGCCATGCTGACCATCGCCTTCGGCCAGATGTTCTTCTTCATCGCCATGCGGTGGAAGGACGTGACCGGCGGCGAGGACGGGCTGAGCAGCATCCCGCGGACGGCCCTCCTGGGGCTCGACCTGTCGCGCCCGCTGCCCTTCTACTACTTCGCGGCCGCAGTGTGCCTGGCCGCCGCGGCGGTGGCCTGGCGGCTGGTCCACTCGCACTTCGGCCAGGTGCTGCGCGCCATCCGCGAGAACGAGACGCGCTGCGCGGCGGTCGGCTACGACGTGCGGCGCTACAAGCTGGCGTCCTTCGTCATCGCCGCCCTCTACGCGGCGGTGGCAGGGACCCTCTACGCCCTGCTCCTCACCTACATCTTCCCCCAGACCATGGACTGGATCCGCTCCGGCAACGTGGTGATCATGGCCCTGGTGGGCGGCCTGGGCACCTTCTTCGGGCCCATCGTGGGCGCCGCCCTGATCACCTACCTGAACAGCCTGGTGAGCTTCCACACGAAGTACTGGCAGCTCGTCATGGGCGTGGTCTTCGTGGTCTTCGTGCTCTTCTTCCCCCGCGGCATCTGGGGCTGGATCGAGCGGAGGCGGGCATGACCGAGCTCCTGCGCGCCGAGCGCCTGAGCCGGGCCTTCGGCTCCCTGCTGGCCGTGGACGGCGTGGACCTCGTGGTCCGGCGGGGCGAGATCCACTCCATCATCGGCCCCAACGGGGCGGGGAAGACCACGCTCTTCAACCTGCTGACCGGCACCCTGCCGCCCACCCGCGGCCGCATCGTCTTCCGGGGCGAGGACGTCACGGGCCTGCCGGTCCACCAGCTCGCCCGCCGCCGCCTGGCCCGCTCCTACCAGGTGACGTCCGTCTTCCCGGAGTTGACGGTGGCGGAGAACCTCCAGATCCCCGCCCGCCGCCACCTGCCGCGGCACGAGGTGGACGGCCGGGTGGCCGAGATCCTCAAGGAGGTGGAGCTGGCCGACCGCGCCGGCGTCCTGGCCGGCAACCTCTCGCACGGCGACCAGCGGCACCTGGACATCGGCATCGCGCTGGCCACCAACCCGGAGCTGCTGCTGCTGGACGAGCCCACGGCGGGCATGCCGCCCCACGAGACCTCCGGCACCGTGGACCTCATCCGGCGCCTGCGGGACCACCACGGCTACACCATCGTGCTCATCGAGCACAAGATGGACATCGTCATGGCCATCTCCGACCGGATCACGGTGATGTCCGCTGGCCGGAAGATCGCCGAGGGGACGCCGGCCGAGGTCCAGGCCGATCCCGCCGTCCAGGACGCCTACCTGGGCGGCCTCGAGCACGGCCTGGGCCCGGCCCGCGGCGACGGAGCCCGCCCGGGCGAGCCCCTCCTCACGCTCGAGGGCGTGGACGCGTTCTACGGGCTGAGCCACGTCCTGCACGGCGTCTCGCTCACCGTCCGCGAGGGCGAGATCGTGGCGCTCCTGGGACGCAACGGCGCCGGGAAGACCACGACGCTCAAGACCATCATGGGGCTCGTCACGCCCCGGCGGGGCCGCGTGGTCTTCGCCGGCCAGGACCTGGCGGGCCGGAGCCCCGAGGCCATCGCCCGCCTGGGGGTGGGCCTGGTCCCCGAGGGCCGGCGGATCTTCGCCAACCTCGACGTGGAGGAGAACCTCACGCTGCCCTTCTTCATGAGCGGGCTGGGAGCCGCGGAGCGGGCCGCGCAGGTGCGCCGTGCCTTCGAGTGGTTCCCCGCCCTCCTCAGGCGCCGCCGCAACACGGGCAACCGCCTGTCGGGCGGCGAGCAGCAGATGGTGGCCGTGGGCCGCGCCGTGATGGGCCGCAAGCGCTTCCTGATGCTGGACGAGCCCACCCAGGGCCTGGCGCCCCTCATCGTCAGGCACCTGGCCGAGATCATCCTGGACATCCGCCGCCGGGGGGTCACCGTGCTCCTGGTGGAGCAGAACGCCCGCCTGGCCCTGGAGCTGGCCGACCGCGCCTACGTGCTGGAGGACGGCCGCATCGTCCTCGAGGCGCCGGCGGCCCGGCTGCGCGACAACCCCGCCCTCATGGCGCGCCACCTGGTGCTGTGAGGCCGAGAGAGGACGTGCCGTGACCGATCCCTCCCTGGAGCGCCTGCGTGCGCTCCGCATCCCCACCCGCGAGCGCCACGACGAGATCCGCCGGGACCCGAACGCCTACTGGGCGCTGGCCGCCCGGGCGCTCGACTGGCGGCGACCCTGGACGGCGGTCTTCCAGCAGTCGCCCGAGCGGCCCTGGGAGTTCTCCTACTTCGCCGGGGGGCTCCTGAACGCCTGCGAGAACGCCGTGGACCGGCACGTGCGGGCGGGCGCGGGCGACCGCCCCGCGCTGCTCTGGGAGAGCGACCCGGCGGGCCCCGACGGCGACTCCGCGGAGCGCCGCGTGCTCACCTACGCCGACCTCCTGGCCCGGGTCCAGGCCTGCGCGGCCGCCTACCGGAGGCTCGGGCTCGGGCGCGGCGACCGGATCGCGCTCTACCTGCCCAACGTGCCCGAGACGACCATCGCCATGCTGGCCGCGGCCCGGCTGGGCATCGTCTACACGGCGGTGTTCCCGGGCCTCAGCGCGGAGGAGCTGCGCTACCGCATCGACGACCTGGGCGCGGCGCTGGTGGTGACGAGTGACGTGGGCTACCGCCGGGGCGAGGAGCACGCCTACAAGGCTGAGATCGTCGACCGGGCCCTGGAGGGCTCGGCGGTGCGCCGCGTGCTGGTCGTGGACCGGAGCGGGCGCCGGGCGGCCCCCATGACGCCGGGACGGGACCTCTGGTGGGACGACGCCGTGACGGGGACGCCGGAGGTGCCGCCCGAGCCCCTGGACGCCGAGCACCCGCTGTTCGTGCTCTACACCTCGGGCTCCACGGGCCGCCCCAAGGGGGCCGTGCACACCACCGGCGGCTACTGCGCGGGGCTGGTCGCCACCATGCAGGCGGTGTTCCAGGCCGAGCCGGGACGGGACGTGCTCTTCACGTACGCCGACCCCGGCTGGATCACCGGCCAGTCGTACGCCAACTACGCGCCCCTGCTCACGGGCCTCTCCACGGTGCTCTACGAGGGCGTGCCGGACTACCCGCGGCCGGACCGCTTCTGGCGCATCGTCGAGCGCCACCGGGTGACGATCTTCAAGATCGGCGCGCCCGGCCTGCGCCTGGCCATGCGCTACGGCGCCGAGTGGCCACGGGCCCACGACCTCTCCTCCTTGCGCTACGTCTGCTCGTGCGCCGAGCCCCTGGACCCGGTGGTGCAGGCCTTCGTGGAGAGCGCGGTGGGACCGCTGATCAACGCCTACTGGAAGACGGAGGACGGGGGGATCCACTTCGCCCCGCTCCGCGGGGTGTGGGACCAGCGGTCGGACGCCTCGACCCGCCCGCTCCCCTGGACGGTGGCCGACGTCCTGGAGGCCGACGAGACGGGCAAGGGCCTCCTGGTCACGAAGACCCACCCGTACATGATGCGGACGCTGTGGAACGACCGAAAGCGCTACGTGGACACCTACTGGTCGCGCTTCCCCGGCTGGTTCGTCACGGGCGACTTCGCGGTGAAGTCCACCGACGGCTACGTCCTGGTCCCCGGGCGCAGCGACGACGTCATCAAGATCTCCGGCCACCGGATCGGCACCCGGGAGGTGGAGGAGTGCCTGATCCGCCACGAGGCGGTGGCCGACGCCATCGCCATCGGGATCCCGAACCCCCAGGACCCCAACACCGACACCGTGGTGGCCCTGGTGGTGCTCCGGCCCGGCTACCAGCCGTCGCTGTCGCTCGACGCGGAGCTGGCCCGCATGGTGCGGGAAGGCAAGGGGGCGGTGGTGCGCCTGGAGGAGATCTACTACGGGCGCGCCATCCCCCGGACGAAGTCCGGCAAGAACCTGCGCCGGGTGCTGAGGCTGGTGGCGCAGGCGCCCCGGGAGCAGCTCCGGGCCTGGACTGCGCGGCGCGCGGCGCCGGACGTGGGCAACGTCTCGACCCTGGAGGACTGGGACGCCATCCTGGCGGTGGTGGACGCGGTGAGCGAGCGCCGGGGCATCGAGCGCGCGGAGGACGCGATGCGGGGCGAGGTGAAGGAGGTGGACGACGCCTGGTGGCGCCCCGAGACGGCCCCTCTCCCGCTGGGCGCGCCGTTCCGACCGGGCCTCGACCCGCTGCCGCGGTTCCAGGAGGCGTGGGCGGTGGTGAAGGACCGGTGGGGCCGCCCGGCCCACGCCGAGCCGCGCGAGGCGCTCCGCCGGGTGGTCACCGAGGTGCCGGCCATCGGCCCCGACGAGGCCCTGGGCTACGTCCTCTACGCGGGCCTCACCTACAACACCGTCTTCGCCGCCCGGGGCGTGCCGGTGTCGGTGTTCGACATGCACGACCGCGACCTGCACGTGCCGGGCAGCGGCGCGGTGGTGCTGGTGGCCGCCCTGGGCAGCGAGGCGGCCCGGCAGGGGCGCCTCAGGGTGGGCGAGCTCAGGGTGCTCTACCCCGGCGTGTCCGACCTCCTCTCGCCGAGGGCCGGCGAGGATCCCATGCACGCGGACTTCCGGATCCAGGGCTACGAGACGCCCGACGGCTCCTTCGCGCAGTTCGTGCGCTGCCAGGCGCCCCAGCTCCTGGCGCACTCGGAGCGGCTCACGCTGCCCGAGGGCGCGTCGTTCATGCTCGACCTGGAGACGGTGTACAAGGCGCTCTACGACGTGGCGCGGCTGGAATACGACGAGCGGGTGTTCGTGGAGGGCGCCGCGGGCGGGACCGGCATCTATGCCGTCGCCTGCGCGGCGCTCCGGGGGGCGCGGGTCACCGGCCTCGTCTCCACCGAGGAGAAGGGGCGCCTCGTCCTGGCGCGCGGCGGCCACGCCTGGGTCAACCGCAAGGCGCCCGAGCTGGCGGGCCTCTTCACCCCCGTGCCGGTGGAGCCGGCCCAGCGCGCCGCCTGGCGCGCCGCCGGCCAGCGCCTGACGGCCCTGGTGCGGGAGAAGAACGAGGGCGCGCTGGTGGACGTGGTGGTCTCGTCCGTGGGCCGCGACCTGTTCACCCGGATGATCGACCTGCTGGCGCCCGGCGGCCGGCTCGTCTTCTACGGGGCCACCAGCGGCTACACGCTCACCCTCGTGGGCAAGCCCGGCGCCGCCCGCGCCGGCGAGATGCTGCGCCGGGCCGGGCTGCGCCCTGGCCAGGGCGTGCTCGTGTACTACGTGGGCGGGGCCCGGGACCTGGTGGGCGACGACGCCGTGAGCGCGGCCGTGCACGCCGGCGCCCGCGTGGTGGTGGTCGCGGCGTCCGACGCCCAGGCCGCGCGCGTGCAGTCCGCCTTCCGCGTGCACGGCGTGGTGAGCCTGGAGACCCTGCTCCGGAGCCCGGGGTTCCGCTGGCCGTCCGCCATGCCGGACTACGACACCGACCCGGACGGCTACCGGGAGTACCAGGGGGACACGCTCAAGCCGTTCGGGCAGGCGGTGGGGCGCCTGCTGGCCACGCCCGACAACCCCCGCGGCTACCCCGACGTCATCGTCGAGCGCGCCGGGCAGGACACGCTGGGGATCAGCGCCTTCCTGGCCCGACCGTACACGGGGCGCGTCGTCTACCTCGAGTCCACGGACGGCCAGCGCCTGTCCTTCTACGCGCCCAACGTCTGGATGCACCAGAAGCGCATCCTCTTCCCCACCTTCGCCATCCTCGGCAGCCACCTGTCCAACGCCCACCAGGCCGAGGAGGTGGTGCGGCTCCTGGACAGCGGCGCCCTGGCGGTGCACCGCCCGGCGGTCCACCCTTGGGAGGAGCTGGCCGAGGCGAACCAGACGATCCACGACAACCGCCACCAGGGCACCCTCACCGTCCGGGTGGGCGCCGCGCCGGCCCTGGACGGGGCCCGGACGGCGCGCGAGGTCTACGAGGCGTGGGGCTCGCGGTTCGTCGAGGGCAAGACCGTGCGCGTCCGCCTCGACCCGGTCAGGCCCGGGCACCGCGAGCTGGTCGCCCTGGTGACCATCGACTCGCCGCCCGCCAACGCCATCGGCCGGGCGGTGCTCGAGGACCTCGAGCGGGCCGTCGAGGCGCTGGAGCAGGAGCCGGCGCTCCGCGCCGTCGTGATCACGGGCGCCGGGCCCATGTTCGTGGCGGGTGCCGACATCCGCCAGCTGCGGGCCTTCGCCCGGGCCGACGAGGTGGAGGAGTTCGCCGCCCGGGCCCAGCGGCTCTTCGCGCGGATCGGCCGCCTGCGCGCCCCGGCCGTCTCGGCCGTGGACGGCTACGCGCTGGGGGGCGGCAACGAGCTGCAGATGGCCTGCGCGTACCGGGTGGCCTCGGCCCGGGCGGAGGTGGGCCAGCCGGAGATCAACCTGCACGTGCTGCCCGGGTTCGGGGGCACCCAGATGCTGCCCCGCCTCGCCCTCAGGCGCGCCGCGCGCTCCGGCGGGCAGACGTACGCCGCGCTGGTGGACGCCCTGGCCGTGCTGCTGGACGGCCGCCGGCGGACGGCCGCCGCGGCGCTCGGCCTGGGCCTGGTGGACGAGGTAGCCCCGGCCGACGCGCTGTCCCACGCGCTCGGCATCGCCCGCCGCATCGCGCTCGGCGAGTTCGCCGGTCGCCTCTGGTCGCCGCTCGCCCAGGACTCCACGGTGGCGTTCCCCAACGTGGAGCGCGACGCGGAGATCCAGCGGCTGCTGGCCCACCACGAGCGCATCCCCCGGAGCGCCGCGGCCCGCGCCATCCTGGAGGCGGTGCGCACCGGCCTCACCGAGGGGCTGGACGCCGGGCTGGCGCTGGAGGCCCGCCACTTCGGGCGCCTGGTGGCCTCCGAGGAGGGGCGGGGCGGCATCGACCGCTTCCTGGCCCGCCGGTCCCTGCCGCTGCCGCTCCGCCGGGAGCCGCGCGAGCGCGGCCCTCACCCCTGACCGGACCGCCCGGTATCATGCAGGGAGGGGAGAGCTGTCCGAAGGGGTGAGGACGGCGCCCGCCGCGGCGCCTCGCGGCCGGTGCCGCCCGAGGGGAGGTGGCGATGCTCCAGCCCGGGCAGCGCGTGCGAGTCGACCTCTCGGGCCTGACCGTGAAGGGCGTGACGTTCAGCCAGAACGTGGCCGAGGCCCCCGGCACCATCGTGAGCCAGGTCTCGTCGGACCCGCCGGCGTACCTCGTGGAGCTGCTCTTCAGCTTCAAGGGCGTCAAGCAGGTGGAGGTGCCGGCCGAGCGGATCCGGGCGTAGGGGCGCGGTCGCGCACGGCATGCGCTGGCTGGTGGACGGCTACAACGTCATCCGGCGGGATCCCGACCTGCGCGGAGCCGAGGCCGCGGGGCTCGAGGCGGGCCGGCGGGCGCTCCTGGCCGTGATCGCGGCCGCGGCGCGCCGCACCGGCGACCGCTTCACCGTGGTGTTCGACGGGGCACCCGGCCCGCGCCTCCCCGGCGTG
>JBBIOF010000080.1:0-8778 GCA_037443505.1 Candidatus Rokuibacteriota bacterium | reverse complement strand
CGCCGCGGCCGCCGGGCGTTCCGCGCCCTGGGCCGCCGGCGCCCCGGCCAGCCGCACCTGGACCCGGGACACGCCGGGCAGCTGGCCGACCACCCTCGACGCCGAGCTGTGCAGCATGGCCTTCGCGGCCGGCGGCTGGGTGGTGAACGCCAGCGTGAAGGATACCTCGCCGTCGCGGACCGTCAGATCGCGCACCAGCCCCAGCGCCACCACGTCCTGCTGCGAGCCGGGATCCTTGACGGCCCGGAGGGCCTCGAGCACGGCCTGCTCCGTGACCATACGTGGCCACTATACCTCCCCGCCCAAACCTTGCAATCACGGAGTCGACCTGCTATGAAAAGGCGGTGATCGGGCCGGAAGATTTTCGCCGTCTCCTCGGCCATTTCGCCACGGGCGTCACCGTGGTCACCACCTGCGACGCCGGGGCGCGTCCCACCGGTCTCACCGTCAGCGCCTTCGCCTCGCTCTCCCTCGAGCCGCCGCTGGTGCTCGTCTGCGTGAACCACAAGGCGGACAGCCACGCGGCACTGACGGAGAGCGGGCGCTTCGCCGTCAACGTCCTGGGCGCAGACCAGGAGGAGCTCTCCCGGCGGTTCGCCTCCACGAGCCCGGACAAGTTCGACGGCGTGGCGTACCGCCTGAGCGGCCTCGGGCTGCCCCTCATCGACGCGGCCATCGCCCAGCTCGAGTGCACCACCGTGCGGACGCACGTCGAGGGCGACCACACCATCTTCGTCGGCCGCGTGGAGCGGGGCGCGACCGCCAGCGGCAAGCCGCTGCTGTACTACCGCGGGCAGTACCATCGACTCGGAGGACCATCGTGACGATCCCCCTGTCCCGTCCCCCCGTGGACGACGAGGTCAAGCAGGCCGTCCTCGCCGCCATCGATTCGCGCCAGTACATCCTGGGTCCCCAGTGCCGGGCGTTCGAGGCGGAGCTCGCGGGCCACACCGGGGTGAAGCACGCCGTGCTCACGAGCTCGGCGACCGCCGCGCTCTGGCTGACCCTCCGGGCGCTGGGCGTCAAGGCCGGCGACGAGGTCCTGGTGCCCTCGCACACCGCCTTCCCCACGGTGGAGGCCGTCTGCGCGGCCGAGGCGACCCCGGTCTTCGTGGACGCCGACGAGTTCTACACCCTCGATCCCGACGACGCCGCCGCGCGGGTGACGCCCCGCACCGTGGGCGTCGTCCCCGTCCACCTGTACGGCCAGCCGGCGGACCTCGACGCCGTGCGCCGGTTCGCCTCGCGCTACGGCCTCTGGGTCCTGGAGGACTGCGCGCAGGCACAGGGGGCGAGCTGGGACGGGCGGCGCGTGGGCAGCTTCGGCCGCGCGGCGGCCCTGTCGTTCTACCCGTCCAAGAACCTGCCCGTGATGGGCGACGGCGGCTGCGTGCTCACCGACGACGACGAGATCGCCGCGCGCTGCCGCCGCCTGCGCGACCACGGGCGGCTCAGCAAGGACGTCCACGCGGAGGTGGGCTTCAACCTCCGGTTCAACGAGCTGCAGGCGGCCGCCGCCCGCGTCCTGCTGCGCCGTTTGGACGCCATGAACGACCACCGCCGCGCCCTGGCCGCCCGCTACGCGCAGGGCCTCCGCGACCTGCCGCTCGCGCTGCCCCGGGAGCGGCCCCGGGCCCGCCACGTCTACCACCTCTACGTGGTCCGCACGCCGCGGCGAGCCGAGCTGGCCGCCTTCCTCAAGGAGCGCGGCATCCAGACCGGCATCCACTACCCGGTGCCGACGCACCGCCAGCCGGCCGTGGAGCGGCTGAGCCCGCCGCCGCTGCCCGTCACCGAGCGCCTGGTGGACGAGATCCTGACGCTGCCCATGTCCGCCATGCACACCGAGGCCGAGATCGACCAGGTGGTGGAGGCGGTACGCCGGTTCTTCGGACGGTGACCGGCGAGGGCGCAGCCCGCCCGCGGGGAGTCCCCGAGGGCGCCGGCCCGGCCGCCGGGGCCCTCGAACCGCTGCGCATCCTGCAGGTCTACCCGAAGTCCGACTACTTCACGGGCGCCGCCATCCAGCTCCGGGAGCTGGCCCTGGGGCTCAAGCAGCGCGGCCACCAGGTCGTGGTGGTCACCCGGCCCAGCGAGGTCTGGGCCGAGAAGACCCGCCAGGCGGGGATCACCCACTACGCCCTGCCCATGGCCTCCGAGGTGGACCTCCGCTCGGTGCACGGCCTGGCGCGCATCCTCCGGACCCACCGGATCCAGGTCGTCCACGCCCAGAAGGGCAAGGCGCGGACCCTCGCCATCATGGCCGGCCTCCTCGCGCCGTTCCCGGTGCTCGTCCTCAACCGCGGCGTGAGCTTCCCCCTGGATCCCCTGAACCGCCTCGGTTACACCACGCGCCGGGTGACGGCCATCGTGGCGGTGTGCGAGTCGATCCGGCGCGGCCTGGTGGCGGCCGGCGTGGACGAGCGGAAGATCACCGTGATTTACTCGGGCACGGACACGGCGCGCTTCCACCCGGGCGTGGACGGCACCTCCGTTCGCCGGGAGCTCGGGCTCGGGCCCGGGGAGTTCCTCTTCACCCAGATCGGCGTGCGGAGCTGGAAGGGCAACGACGACGCGATCGACGCCCTGGCCCGGGTGGCGCCCCAGGCGCCGGCCGCGCGCCTGCTGATCGTCGGGGCCCGCGACCCCGAGGGCCTGCTGGCGCGGGCGAGGGCGCGCGGCGTGGACGGACGCCTGCACGTGTGGGGCTACCGCGAGGACATTCCCGAGATCCTGGCGGCCAGCGACTGCTGCGTGGACGCCTCGTACGCGGGCCTCGGGCTCACGGGCACCCTGCGCGAGGCGCTGGCGGTGGAGACGGCGGTGATCGGCACCGCCCTGGAGGGCAACCCCGAGCTGGTCGTGGACGGCGAGACCGGGCTGCTGGTGCCGCCCCGCCAGCCCGAGGCCCTGGCGGCCGCCATGCTCCGCATGATCCAGGATCCGGATCTGCGCCGCCGGACCGCACGGGCCGGGCGCCGGCTGGTGGAGGAGAAGTTCTCCACCCTGGCCAAGCTCGACGCCACCGAGGCGCTCTACCGGCGGCTCCTGGCCGTCCGGACGGGACGCTGACCGGTGCTCGGCCCCTACCGGCGACTGCTGCCGTACATCCGGCCTCACCTGCCCTGGCTGGCCGTCGGCGGGCTCCTGGCCCTGGTGGTGGCGGCCATGGAGGGCGCCATCGCGTGGCTGGTCAAGCCCGCCATGGACGACATCTTCATCCGACGCGACCTCCTCATGCTCAAGCTGGTGCCGCTGGCCCTGCTGGGCGCCTACGTGGTCAAGGGGGTAGCCCGCTACCTCCAGGCGTTCCTGATGGCCGCCGTGGGCGAGCGCGTCGTGGCGCGGCTGCGGGTGGACCTCTACCGGCACCTCCAGGACATGCCCCTGGCCTTCTTCACCTCGGTCCACTCCGGCGACCTCATGTCCCGCATCCTGAACGACGTCCAGCGCCTGGCCCGCCTCAGCTCCACTATGGTGGTGATGGCCGTGCGCCAGGTGGCCACCATCGCGGCGCTGGGCGGGGTCATGCTCTCCCGGGAGTGGCGGCTGACCCTGGCCGCGCTGGTGGCCTTCCCCGTGCTCGCGGTGATCGTCCGCCTCATCGGGCATCGGCTCTACCGCATCAACCGGCGGGCCCAGGAGCGCATCGCCCAGCTGGCCGTGCTGCTGCACGAGTCCTTCGCCGGGACGAAGATCGTCAAGGCCTTCGGCCGGGAGGGGCACGAGCTGGCCCGGTTCGAGGCGCTCAACCGGCGGCTGCTGGACCTCTCGCTGAAGAACGTGCGGGCCGACGAGCTCACCGAGCCCCTCATGGAGGTGGCCGGGGCGCTCGGGGTGATGGCGGCGCTCATGTACGGCGGCTATCGCGTCATCAGCGGCGAGATGACGCCGGGCACGTTCTTCTCCTTCACGGCGGCGGTGGTCATGCTGTACGGGCCGGTCCGCCGCCTGTCGCGCGCGCTCAACGCCGTCCAGCAGACCACCAGCTCGGTGGAGCGCGTCTTCGAGATCCTGGACCGCCCGCCCGCGCTGACCGACCGGCGCGGGGCCGTCACCCTGCCCGGCTTCCAGCGCGCCATCGTCTTCGAGCACGTTGACTTCCGCTACCCCGACTCGGACGAGCTCGCGCTCAAGGACATCACCCTGACCATCGCCAAGGGCGAGGTGGTCGCCTTCGTGGGTATGAGCGGCGCCGGCAAGTCCACGCTCATGGACCTGCTGCCGCGGTTCCACGACGTCACCGGCGGCCGCATCACCCTGGACGGCCACGACCTGCGCGACGTCACCCAGGCCTCACTGCGGGCGCTCATCGGCATCGTCACCCAGGAGACCTTCCTGTTCAGCGACAGCATCCACTACAACATCGCCTACGGGAGGCCCGACGCGACGCCGGAGGAGGTCGTGCAGGCCGCCCGCCACGCGCACGCCCACGAGTTCATCCAGGCCTGCCCCGACGGCTACCGGACCCTGGTCGGCGAGCGCGGGGTGCGGCTGTCCGGCGGCCAGCGCCAGCGGATCGCCATCGCCCGCGCCTTCCTCAAGAACCCGCCCATCCTCATCCTGGACGAGGCCACGTCCGACCTGGACGCCGAGAGCGAGTTCATGATCCAGCAGGCCCTGGCCGACCTCATGCGCGGGCGCACCGTCCTGGTGATCGCCCACCGGCTGGCCACCGTGCGCAGCGCCGACCGCATCGTGGTCATCCACGAGGGCCGGGTGGCCGAGGTGGGCCGCCACGACGAGCTCCTGGCCCGGGACGGGCTCTACCGGCGCCTCTACGCGCTGCAGATGGAGGGGATCGCCCCGTAGGGGCCCGCACACCTCCCGGCCCCCGCTCACCTGGCCCTTGCAAACTCGGGCGCCACCTGCTATTTACGGTCCCCGAAATGCGGTTCGCTTCGACGGCCTTCTCCAACCCATAGTAATGTCCCACGCGGCCGACGTGGAGCCACCGCGCCCACGCGGACTCCGGCGCCATCGGTCCTTCGGGCACCGGCTGTTCTTCCGGCGCCTCTGCTACTTCCAGTTGGCACGGATCATTCCGCGCCGCCTCCTGGCCGGCGATCGGCACCGCCGCGTTTTCGTCTCGAGAATGGGCGGCATCGGCGACCTCGTCCTGCTCGCGCCCGTCCTCGACAGGCTCGCGGAACGGTACGTCATCGACTTCGGCGCCGCGGGCGAGCCGTACCTGAGCCTCCTCCGCCACCATCCGGCGGTCAGCCAGATCTACACGCCGTTCATCTACCATCCCCGCCGCCCGGCCCAGCGTCGACTGATCGAGCGCGTCCTGGCTCCCTTCTACGCTCGCGTCCTCCTCCTGGAGTTCCCGGACGACGACTACTGGAAGGCCGGGCGACACGTCGGCGCATTGCTCGCCGAACAGTGCGGATGCCCCCCGCCCGGGAGCGGCCGGGTGTACCTGGCGGACAGCCACCACGCCGCCGCCGAGACCTATTGCCGGGCGAACGGTCTCACCGACTTCGTCTTCGTCGCCCAGGTGATCCGCGACCGCCAGCCGTTCCGCTCGTGGCCGCTCGCGCACTATCACGAGCTCTACCGGCGGATCCGGGCCGAGTGCGGCGCCACCGTCCTCGCCTGCACCGCCGGCTCGGACTACGTGGACCTGCCGCCCGGAGTGCTCCGCCTTCCTCCGATGGACCTCCTCACGGTCGCCGCGGTCATCGCGCGGTCACGGCTCTTCATCGGGACCGACGGCGGCCTCACTCACGTCGCGGCGGCCGTGGGCGTTCCCACCGTCTCGATCCACCTCGGCTATCCCCCAGAGGTCTGCGCCGCCCTCGGGAAGAACGTCACCGTGATCCGGCAGTCGAGGCCCTTCGAGGACCCCGTTCTGACCACCCCGGAGCGGGTCTTCCGGACAGTCGGCCCCCTCCTGGCGGGGCGTTGACGATGGAGACGGAGGGCCGCGCCGGTGGACCGGGGCTCGGACCGTGGCCGGACCAGCACATCCACCGGGGTCTGTCCAGGCGGCTGCTCTTCCGGCGCCGATTCCTCCTCCAGCTGCCGCGCATCGTCGCGCACCGCCTGCGCGACCGTCACCGCCCGGCGACGTTCGTGTCGATGATGGGCGGTGTCGGAGACCTCGTCAACTTCTTCCCCACCCTGGCGGCACTCGCCCGCATCCGCCCGGTGGAGATGGCTACCGGAGGTTACCCGGCGGCGGCGCTCGTCAGGAACAACCCGCACGTCAGTCGGATCTTCTCGCCGTTTCTCTACAAGCCTCACCGAGAGTCCCACCGCCGGCTCATTACCAGAGTCCTCTCTCCGCTCTACGAGCGCGTGCTCCTGCTGGAGCTCCACGACCGGAACTGGTGGCGAGCCGGAAGACACATCTCCGAGGTCTATGCCGCCGCGTGCGGTTGCCCCGCGCCACAGCGCGGCGCGGTGTACCTCTCCCAAGAGAATCGCCGCAAGGCCGCGGCCTGGGTGGAGGAGGCGGGACTCGGCGGCTTCATCTTCGTCACGCAGCTCGTCCGCCTCCGCCGCGCGCGGTTCCGCTCGTGGCCGCTCCGGCATTACCACGCGCTCTACCGCCTGCTGCAGGACCGCGTCGGCCTGCCCGTCGTCGTCGACACGTTCGGCTCGGAAGCGGTGGACGTTCCGGCTCCCTGCATGCGCGCGCCGGCCGTGGACATCATGACCATGGCCGCCATCATCGAGCGTGCCCGCCTCTTCATCGGGACCGACTCCGGCCTGACGCACGTCGCAGCCGCCCTCGGGCGCCCGACTGTGGCCGTCCACCTGGGATACCCGCCGGAGAACTCCGGACCGCTCGGCGATAACGTCACGCTCGTGCGCCAGCGCGTACCGTTCTCCGAGCCCGCAGAGACGTCTCCGGAGGAGGTCGCGGAAGCGGTGGTGAGCGCCCTGGCCGGTTTCTGAGACCCGGCCGGGCCGTCAGTCCTGCCGGAAGCGGTTGACGATGGGCAGCCGCCAGTCCCGGCCGAAGGCGCGCGGCGTGATCTTCACGCCGATGGGCGCCTGGCGGCGCTTGTACTCGTTGCGGTCCACCATGGCCACCACGCGCCGGACCGTGGCGGGCGCGAAGCCGCGCGCCACCATGTCCTGGACGCTCCGGTCCTGCTCCACGTACGCCTCCAGGACCGCGTCCAGCTCCGGGTAGGGCGGCAGGGTGTCCTGGTCCGTCTGGCCGGGCCTGAGCTCGGCCGACGGCGGCCGATCGAACACGCTGCGGGGGATCACGTCGCGCCCCGCCCGCGCGTTGACGTGGCGCGCCAGCTCGTACACGAGCATCTTGGGCACGTCCTTGATCACGGCGAAGCCGCCCGCCATGTCGCCGTAGAGGGTGGTGTAGCCCACCGCGTACTCGCTCTTGTTGCCGGTGGTGAGGACGAGCCAGCCGAACTTGTTGGACAGCGCCATCAGCAGGTTGCCGCGGATGCGGGCCTGGATGTTCTCCTCGGTGACGTCTTCCCGGAGCCCCTTGAAGGGCCCCGCCAGGACCCGCCGGTAGGCGCGGAAGACGGCGGTGATGGGCAGGACCAGGAAGTCGATGCCCAGGTTGCGGGCCAGCCGGCGGGCGTCGCGCCGGGTGCCGGTGGACGTGTAGGGCGACGGCATCGACACGCCGGTGACGTTCTCGCGGCCCAGGGCCTCCACCGCGACGGCGGCCACCAGCGAGGAATCGATGCCGCCCGAGAGCCCGATCACGACGCGCTTGAACCCGTTCTTCCGGACGTAGTCCCGGGTGCCGACCACGAGGGCCCGGAGCACCTCCTCGACCGGCGCGAGCGGCTCGGCCACGGACGGCGCCACGGGCGGCGCGGCCGCGGCGGGCAGCGCCGGCAAGGCGACCCGCGTGCCGCCGGGGTCGGCGTCCAGCTTCTCCTTCCGGCGCCGCGAGTCGTGCAGCCGGGCGCTGAACACGCCGTCCAGGTCCACGTCGGCCACCAGCAGGTGCTCCTCGAACTGGGGCGCCCGGGCCACCAGCTCCCCCCGCTCATCGCAGACGAAGCTGCCGCCGTCGAAGACCAGCTCGTCCTGGCCGCCCACCATGTTGACGAAGGCCACGCACACCAGGTCGTCGGCGGCGCGGGTCGCCACCATGCGCTCCCGGACGCTCGCCTTCCCGGCGTGGTACGGCGAGCCATTGATGGTCACGATCAGCTCCGCGCCGGCCAGCGCCTGCCGCGTCGCGGGACCGGTGGGGTACCAGATGTCCTCGCAGATGTTGACGGCGAACGTCACGTCGCCGGCCGTGAACACGGGGGTCTCGGTGCCCGCCTGGAAGTAGCGGTTCTCGTCGAACACCCCGTAGTTGGGCAGGTACTGCTTGTGGTAGACGCCCACCCTGGCGCCGTCGTGGAGCACCGCCGCGGCGTTGAAGATGTCGTCGCGACGGTCCACGAACCCGACGACGACAGTGAGCCCGCGGGAGGCCCGCGCGACGTCCTCCAGCGCCCGGAGGTTGGCCTCGATGAAGGCGGGCTTGAACAGGAGGTCCTCGGGAGGGTAGCCGGGAACGGCCAGCTCGGGGAACGCCACCAGGGCGCAGCCCTGGGCCCGGGCCCGCTCGACGGCCTCGATGATCTTGCGAACGTTGCCCTCGAAGTCCCCCACCGTGGGGTTGATCTGGCCCAGCGCGACCCGGAGCCGCCTCATGCCGGTATTCTACCCGCCCGGCGGCACCCCCGTCGTGGAGAGGCCGCCGGCGTGGAGAGGCCGCCGGCCGCCCCGCCGCCCGGCGACCCCGGCCGCGCGCGAAGGGTGGTATCATCGCGGGCGATGCCCGCG
>JBBIOF010000079.1:0-8900 GCA_037443505.1 Candidatus Rokuibacteriota bacterium | reverse complement strand
AACAAAGTCAACACGACGAGGCGGGAGACGGCGGTCGGGTCAAACGTGAAGTCAAGCCTCACAGTATCAAGCCTAAATTACCGTAATAGAAGGACTTCTATGAGATCGTCCCTGGCGACCGTCGTCTCGCCGGGCACCACGGCGAGGCCGTCGGCCATGACCATCGAGCGGAGGATCGCCGATCCCTGCTCGCCGGTGAGGCGAGCGGTGTAGCCGCCGTCCTCGCGCTGGAGCGCCACCCTGAGGTACGCGCGCCGGCGCCCCGGGTTGGCGATGGGCTCGAGCGCGCGGGCCCGGACGCGCGGGCGGTGCACGTCGTGGAGCCCCGACATGCGGAGCAGGGCCGGCCGGACGAAGAGCTCGAAGGTCACCATCGCGGAGACGGGATTACCCGGCAGACCGAAGATCAGGCGCCGCCCCAGCGAGCCGAACGTGATGGGCTTGCCCGGCCGCATGGCCACCTGCCAGAGGTGGAGGTCGGCACCGATGCGGGTGAGCGCGGCGCGGACCAGGTCCAGCTCACCCACCGACACGCCCGCGGATGAGACCAGGACGTCGGCCTCGAGGCCCCACGCAAGGCGCTCCTCGATCGCCTCCAGCCGGTCCGGGGCCACGCCGAGGCTCACCCCCTCCGCCCCGGCCGCGTGGACCTGGGCCAGCAGCGAGTAGGTGTTGGTGTTCGGGATCTGCCCGGGCCCGGGCTCGGTGCCGAGGTCCGCCAGCTCGTTGCCCGTGGAGAGGACGGCCACGCGCGGCCGCCGGTAGACGGCCACGGGCGTGTGCCCGAGCGTGGCCAGGAGGCCGACCTCGGGGGGGCCGATGAGCCGCCCGGGATCGAGGACGCGCTCGCCCGCGCGCACGTCCTCGCCGCGCGGGCGGACGCAGGCTCCCGGCGCCACGGCGGCAGCCAGCCGGATAAGGTCGCCCTCGGCCTCGACGTCCTCCTGCGGAACCACCGCGTCGGCGCCCTCCGGCAGCGGAGCGCCGGTGAAGATCCGCACGGCCTCCCCCACTCCGAGGGGCCGCGCGGGCAGCTCGCCGGCCGCCACCCGCCCCACCACCCGGAGGCTCACGGGGGCGCCGCGCGTGTCGGCGGCGCGCACTGCGTAGCCGTCCATCGACGAGTTGGGCCACGGCGGGATCTCCCGCCGGGAGACGACGGGCTCGGCCAGGACACGTCCCAGCGCGGCGCGGACGTCCACCTGCTCCGTGCCCAGGGGCCGGGCCCGCTCGAGGATGCGCTCCAGGGCCTCCTCGACGCTCAGCATGCCCCTACTCTACGCCAGGCGGCGGCACGGCCGGCACCGGGCCCCGTGGACGGACCGCGTCATCGAGGGGCGCCACGGCTCGGCCAGGACGCCCAGAGCGGTGGGCCGGGAAGGGGGAGGGGGCGTGGCTCCCTTCGCGCGAACGAGCGGGGGCGCCCGGGGCCCCCCACCGGATCAGTGCCCCGGATGGTGCGGCAGGTCGAGGACGGGGCGGAAGCGCCCGAAGAACCACCGCCGGCTCAGGACGAACAGGGCGAGGAAGCCGAGGGTGATGGCGAGCTCCTTCCAGCCGAGCGGCAGGCCGGCGCCGGGCGTGACCGACGGCACGACGACCAGCATCCGCTCCAGGAAGATGGCGACCAGCCCCAGGACCGCCACCACCACCAGGGGCGTGTGCCGCTCGGGCGGGCGTCCGGTCAGCCGCTTGAGCAGGTAGGCGAACGGGATCAGCCAGCCGACGACCATCACCACCCAGGCCAGCGTCCCCCACGGCTGGACGAAGAAGCGCTGCACCAGGAAGCGGGTCTCCACCGGGACGTTGCCGTACCAGATCACCAGGTACTGGGACCAGAAGAAGTACATCCACATGATGGACAGGGCGAACTGGAGCTTGGCGACGTCCTGGACGGCGGCCGGCGGCACGCTGGCCAGGCCCCGGGCGTTGGCCCGGATGGTGAGGATCGCCAGCAGCGCGAAGCCGGTGTAGAGGGTGCTGACGGCGAAGTAGCCGCCGAAGAGCCCGCTGTACCACCGCGGGTCCAGGGACATCACCAGGTCGAACCCCCACAACGACACCGTGATGACCCACAGGAACAGGAGAACGGTGGCCAGCCGGTTGCGCCGGGCCCGCTCGCCGCCGTCGGCGGCCTGGACGGGGTCACGCAGCAGGGCCATGACGAACGCGAAGCTCACCGCGGCGAGCACCACCGCCAGGCCCAGCGTGCGCAGCCAGAAGAACGGCGTGTTGAGCCAGGCCGCCTTGACCGGGACGGGGGTGTTCACCCAGGGGTAGAGCACGGCCCGGCCGGCGAAGAGGATCAGGAGGAGTACCACGCTCACCGGCAGGAAGCCCGCCGTCGTCAGCGCGATGCGGCGGACGCTGGGCGACCACCGGGCCTCGGTGAGCTGCATCATGCCCGCGATGGCCGGTCCGGTCGCGGCCAGGCCCGACCAGAAGACGACGTTGACCAGGTAGATCGACCAGGTGCGCGCCGCGTCGGCGGAGTTCACGCCCACCAGGAACGCCAGCGCACCCAGCGCCGCCAGGAGACCCCAGAGCGCGGTCATCGGGCGGCCAGCGTGCGGAGGTAGTTGACGATGTGCCACGCCTCCTCGGAGGACAGCGCCTCGCCGTAGGCGGGCATGACGGCGCCGCCGGCCATGACGTAGCTGTGCCAGTAGCCGTCGGTTCGCTGCTTCTGCAGGTCGGCGTTGCTCAGGTCCGGGGGCGGGATGAACTTGGTCGCCACCGGGCCGGTGACGCCGCCCTTGCCCTCGGGCCCGTGGCAGGGCGCGCAGAACACCTGGAACCGGTCCCGGCCGAGCGCCACCGACTCCGGGGTCGGCCGCACCGGGTTGGGCTGCCGCGCGGCCACGTCGCGCTGCTCCTTGGGCAGGATCAGGTCCCCGCCCCGCGGCACCACGCCCGCCGGCATCGGAAAGAGCCGCTCGCCGGGCACGTACTTCGCGGTCTGGGTCATGTTGTTGATGAAGCGCACCACGACCGCGGCCCCCATGAGCCCCCCGGCGGCGGCGACGACGAGCAGCACCAGCATGAACACGTACTTCATGCGCGGATCTCTTCGGCCCCGGCCCCGCGGAGGATCTCCGTCACCGACGCGCTCCGGCCGGCCGGGCAGTGCACGGCGACACCGAACCGGTCGTTGCTGAACCGGGGGTCGTAGGTGGGCGAGGGCGTGAGCTTCGGCAGCCGGCCCAGGACCACCATGCCGAGGACCGTGGCCAGGCCGCCGAAGAGGATGGTCAGCTCGAAGGCGATCACCACGAAGGGCGGGATCGAGGCGATGGGCTTGCCCCCCGTCACCAGGCCCCACTGCAGGGCTGACCAGATGGTCAGCGCGAACCCCGAGACGGTGCCCAGCAGGCCGCCCACCAGGGTGAACAGGCGGACCCGGCTCACCGGCCGGCCGCGCTCCATCACGTCCTCGATCTCGTGGATGGGCACCGGGGTGTAGACGGTCAGGTCGTGGTAGCCCTTGGCCCGCAGGTCCTCCAGGGCGCGGACCGTGGTGTCCACATGGGCGAAGACGCCCAGCACCGTCTCAGTGACGGCCGGCATGCGCGGTCCCCTTCATGGGCGCCGGGATCGTCTCCTTCACCTCGACCACCGACACCGACGGCATCAGCTTGATGAAGCCCAGGAACAGGAGGAAGAACCAGGCGAAGCTGCCGATCACGATGGTGGTGTCCGTGGGGCTCGGGACGTAGATGCCCCAGGTGTACGGGTAGAAGTCGTGCCCGAGGGACGGCACGATGATGTTGAAGCGCTCGAACCACATCCCGACGAGCACGAGGATGGACACCACGTAGAGCCAGAAGGGGCTGGTGCGGGCCCGCTTCCAGAAGAAGACCAGCGGCGCCACGCAGTTGCAGAAGTACATGAGCCAGAGCGCCCACGCGTAGGTCTTCGTGACCTTCCAGAACAGCGACGCCCGCTCGAAGTGGTCGCCGCTGTACCAGGCGGTGAAGATCTCGCACACGTAGAAGTAGGTCAGCACCAGGCCGGTCACCAGGATGAGCTTGGCCATGGCGTCCAGGTGGCGGTCCGTGACGTACCGGTGCAGCCCGAAGAAGTGGCGCATGGGCAGCACCAGCACCACCACCATGGCGAAGCCCGAGAAGATGGCCCCGTCCACGAAGAACGGCGCGAACAGCGTGGAGTGCCAGCCGGGGACCAGGGCCATGGCGAAGTCCCACGACACCACGCTGTGCACGGAGAGCACCAGGGGGGTGGCCAGCGCCGCCAGCAGGCCGTAGGCCCGCCGGTAGTGGCGCCACTGCTGGTCAGCGCCCTCCCAGCCCAGGGCCAGCATGGCGTAGATCCGCCGCCGCCAGCCCGTGGAGGCGTCCCGCAGGGCCGCGATGTCGGGGATCAGGCCCACGATGAAGAACACGGTGCTGATGGTCAGGTAGGTGGAGATGGCGAAGACGTCCCACACCAGCGGGGAGCGGAAGTTCGGCCACAGGTAGCGCTGGTTCGGGTACGGCAGCAGGAAGTAGGCGAACCACATGCGCCCCGCGTGGATCAGGGGGAACAGGCCCGCCGTCATCACCGCGAAGATGGTCATGGCCTCCGCGGCACGGTAGATGGAGGTCCGCCAGCGGGCCCGGAACAGGTACAGGACCGCGGAGATCAGGGTGCCCGCGTGCCCGATACCGATCCAGAACACGAAGGTGGTGATGTACATCGCCCACATCTGGGGCGTGCGCTTGCCGGCGGCGCCCATGCCCACCCAGATCTGGTAGGTCCAGGCCAGGATCCCGCACGTGAGGATGAGCCCCACCACGCACATCCAGGCGAAGTAGGTGTTGCCGGGCGGCTCCAGCGTGCGGATGACGTCCCGGTTGACGTCGGCGAACGTCGGCGCGCTCGAACGGGTGTCGCTCATCAGGCGTGGGTCCGGACGACCTTCTTGAGGTAGGTCACCGAGGGACGGGTGCCCAGCTCCTCCAGGACGTGGTAGGCCCGCGGGGAGTGCACGAGCTTCGTCACCTCGCTCCCCTCGTCCTTCAGGTTGCCGAAGGTGATGGCCTGGGTCGGACAGGTCTGCTGGCACGCCGTCAGGATGTCGCCGTCGCGCACCTGGCGCTTCTCGTCCCGGGCCCGGTCCTTGCCCGCGATGATGCGCTGGATGCACATGGTGCACTTCTCCATGACGCCCAGCTGGCGCACCGTGACGTCGGGGTTCAGCTGGACCTCCAGCGGCGGCGGGAACTCCCAGTTGTACCAGTTGAAGCGGCGGACGTGGTAGGGGCAGTTGTTACCGCAGTAGCGGGTGCCCACGCAGCGGTTGTAGACCTGCCCGTTCAGCCCCTCCTCGGTGCGGTAGGCGGCGAAGACCGGGCACACCGGCTCGCAGGGCGCCACCTCGCAGTGCTGGCAGAGCATCGGCAGGAACACGTTCTGCGGCCGCTCGGGCTCGCCCTCCGCCCACCGCTCGATGCGCAGCCAGTGCAGCTGCCGCCCGTACGCGGCCTGGGCCTTGCCCACCACCGGCACGTTGTTCTCAGCCTGGCAGGCCACCACGCAGGCCTGGCAGCCCAGGCAGAGGTCCACGTCGATGGCCATGCCCCAGCGGTAGCCCGGGTAGTGCTGCGGCGGGTACATCGACACGTCCTCGTGCTCCCGCGGCTTGCCGCGGAGGGCCTGCTCCCGGGCCGTGCGGAGGTCCACGTGCTGGGCGATCTCGCGGTGGTCCTGGTCGTGGGTGGCCTGCAGGATGGCCAGCGGCCGCCTGGCTCCCGTCCGGGCCAGCGTCACCCGCACCCCGAGGTAGGCCAGGGCGCCCGACGCCGGGTCGGCCGCCGGACCGAGCAGGGCCACGGGATTCAGGCCCGTGGCGGGCGGCTCCACGTACCGCGCGTGGTACGGCGCGTAGCGGTGCCCGATGGGGATGGCCACCGCCCGGGGGTGCAGCGTCCGCGAGACGTAAGCCGGCAGCTCGATGGCGCCGTACGGTGAGGCCACCCGCACCACGTCGCCGTCGCGCACGCCGAGCTTCTCCGCGGTGGCGGCGGGCACCTCCACCCAGGCGTCCCACACCGCCTGGGTCATCGCGTCGGGCGCCTCGTGCAGCCAGGAGGCGCCGGCGCTGCGCCCGTCGTAGAAGCGGAGCGACGGGTACGGGATCAGCACGTGGCCGCCGGCATCGCCCTCGAGGCGCGGCGCCTTCGGATCGACCGCGGCCACCTTCGCCGTGACGGGCGCCGCCGGCGCCTCGCGCCAGAGCCCGCCCCGCCGGAGCGCGTCCGCCCAGCCCTCCTTGACCAGGGGCTCCCACGACGCGCGCACGAACTGCTCCATGGACGCCCAGGGCAGCGGCCCCTTGCCCTCCTCCGTGCCCAGGACCGCCCGGGCCACCTGGAGCAGGACCGTGCCCATGGGACGCGAGTCGCGCACCGGCGACATGGTGGGCTGCATGAGCCCGGACACGCCCTCGCGCGGGGAGTAGTCGCCCCACGACTCCAGCCAGTGGGTGTCGGGCAGGATCAGGTGGGCGAGCGCCGTGGTCTCGTCCGGCTGGTTGGAGAAGCTCACCACCAGGCCCACCTTGCGCGCGGCCTCCACGAACTTCAGGCCGCCCGGCAGGGTGAACGCCGGATTGACCCGCGGGCCGAGCAGCAGCAGCTCGATCTCCCCCCGGCCCATGGCCTCCACGAGCTGCGCCACCTCGGCGTACGGGGTCACGCGGGCCCAGGCGGCGTCCGGGCCGAACCGCAGCGTCCGGCCCGGCGCGCCGATGGCCGCGTTGAGCAGGTGGATGGCCGTCAGGGTCTCGGTGGCGTTGGTCCCCGTCACCGCGACGCCGCCCCCGACCACCAGGCCCGGCCGCGCGCGCCCCAGCGCCTCGGCCACGTGCCGGAGCGTCTCCACCGGGACGCCGCTCTCCTCGGCGACCTTCTTCGGGTCCACGACCGCCGCCGCGCCGGCGAAGCGCCGGTCGGCCAGGCCCTCCTCCACCATGAGCCCGAGGATCGCCAGCGCCAGGCGGCCCTCCGTCCCGGGCGCGTTGCGCACCCACTGGTCGGCGCTGGCGGCAGTGAGGGACTGCCGGGGCTCGACGTGGATGAAGGTGCCCGCCCGCCCCCCGCGGAAGCCATGGCTCCGGCCGAACGCCCTCGCGTAGCCCACGCTGGACAGCCAGGTCTCCACGAAGTCGGCGCCGAAGGACAGCACCACCTCGGCGTCCTCGAAGGCGTAGTACGGGACGGCGTCGCGGCC
Source organism: Candidatus Rokuibacteriota bacterium (assembly GCA_037443505.1). GTDB lineage: Bacteria > Methylomirabilota > Methylomirabilia > Rokubacteriales > CSP1-6 > JBBIOF01. The sequence goes on along the minus strand of JBBIOF010000079.1, from coordinate 1,670 downwards.
GAACACGGCGCGGCTGGCCGCCCGCACGGCCTCGTAGCCGAAGGGCTCGAAGGAGATCCGCGGCCGGGTCCCCAGCGCCTGCGTCCAGCGGTCCATCAGGACGGCGGGGCTGCCGTTCTCGAGCTGGGTCACCAGCGCGATGGCCCGGCCCTTGCCCGCGCTCCGCAGCGCGGCGATCCGGTCGACGAGGACCTTGAGCGCGTCGTCCCAGCCCAGCGGCCGGAGCGCGGCGCCGTCGCGCCGCTGCGGGCCGGCGAAGCGGTCCGGGTGGTAGAGACCCTGCAGCGCGGCGTGGCCGCGGATGCACAGGGCGCCCTGGTTCACCGGGTGCTCGGGGTTGCCCTCGAGCTTCACGACCCGGCCCTCGCGGTTGCGGGCGATCACCCCGCAGCCCGCCGGGCACTCGCGGCAGACGGTGGAGAACCACGCCGCCACGCCGGGCACCACCTGCTCGTTGGGGACCACGAGGGGCAGCAGCTTCTCGGCCGTCGGCTGGCAGCCCGCCACGGCGGCCGCCGCACCGGACGTGCCGACGACCTTGAAGAACTCCCGCCGGTTCATGCCCACGGGTCCCGGGCCCCTCTCAGTGGTGGCACGCCACGCAGTCGAGCGGCGCCTTCGTGCCGCGCGCGGCGTTCTCCTGCCGGTGGCAGTCCACGCACCAGCCCATGGTGAGGGGCGGCGGCGCCGCGCGGAACCCGGCCAGGATCAGCAGGTCGTTGGCGAGCCGCGGCCCCGTGACGGCCCCGACGGTGGTCATCGTCTCGACCGGCCCGTGGCACGTCTGGCACTTCACCTGGGCGCGGACGTGGGGCTTGTGCGGGAAGTAGGTGAACTCGGGGACCTTGTACACGCGCACCCACGGGATCGGCTCGTTCCGGGCGGCGTACTCGGCCAGCTTCTTGATCTCGGGCCGGTCCGCCGCCGTGATCTTGTGGCACCCCATGCAGCGCTGGACCGACGGCAGCCCGGCGAACTCCGAGCGGCGGGCGTCCGCGTGGCAGTACTGGCAGTCGATCTTGTAGGTCTGCACGTGCACGTTGTGCGGGAAGCTGATGGGCTGCTGCGAGGGCTTCGCCGCCGCGGGCTGGCGGCTCCACGACGACACCGCCAGGAACCCCAGGATGGCGAGGAGCAGGACGCCCAGCGCTCCCACGCCGACGCGCGCACTCATCGACAGGCGAGTTTCCTCCGGGACATTGGCAAAGGCTTGTGAACCCTATCACCAGCGGCCGCGCCGAGTCAATACCTCCGAGAGGGTCGGGGTCAGCCGAGCGCCCCGAGTGCCTCCTCGGCCGCCCGAACGGCGTGGTCGATGTCGGCCTCGGTGTGGGCCAGCGACACGAACGCGGCCTCGAACTGCGAGGGAGCCAGGTAGACGCCGCGCTCGAGCATCCCGTGGAAGTAGCGTCCGTAGCGGCCGGTGTCCGACCGGCGCGCGGACGCCCAGCCCGCCACGGGCCCCTCGCAGAAGAACCCGGTGAGCATGGAGCCCACGCGGTTCAGCGTGACGGGCACGCCGGCCTTGGCGGCCGCGCGGCGCAGCCCCGCCTCCAGGCGCGCGCCCAGCGCCTCGAGGCGCGCGTACGGGTCCCCCTGCCCCAGCGCCCTGAGCGTCGCGAGCCCGGCGGCGAACGCCAGGGGAGTCCCGGACAGCGTCCCCGCCGGGT
>JBBIOF010000078.1:0-8930 GCA_037443505.1 Candidatus Rokuibacteriota bacterium | reverse complement strand
TGGCCGGCGCCCGGCGCCAGCGGCGGATGGCCAGGGCCGCGCCGGCGAGCCCCGCCACCGCACCGAGGCCCGGCAGGACCCACACGAGGAGGCCGATCCCGCGCGCTGGCGGCGCGAGCAGGATCCACTGCCCGTACTTGGAGACGAAGTACGCCCGGATCTCGTCCGGACTCTTGCCGGCCCGGAGCTGGTCGAGAATCAGAGACCGCATGTCGCGGGCCATCTCCGAGGGCGAGTCGGCCACCGAGAGGTTCTGACAGACCGGACAGCGCAGCCCGGCGGCGACCTCGAGCATCTGCTGCTCGAGCGTGCCGGCGGCGGCCCATGCGAGCCCGGCCGGGAGGAGCGCCAGCAAGAGCGCCCCCAGGAGCCGCGGGCGCCTGTTACTGGATCGACCGGTACTCACCCTTGCCCTCCCGCGGGCTGGCGATGCCCCGGCGCGCCTCCTCGAGCTTGGCGTGGATGATCTCGGGACCCAGTGCGCCGATGTGCTTGTAGGTGATGCGTCCGGTGCGGTCGAGGAAGAAGGTTTCCGGGATGCCCCAGACGCCGTAGTCGATGGCGATGCGGTTGTTGAGGTCGAGGCCGTTCGGATAGGTGATGCCGAACTCGCGCAGGAACTCCCGCGCGTCCGGCTCGCGGTCCTGCATGTTGATGCCGAGGAACACGACGTCGCCGTCCCGGTGCTCCCGCCAGGACGCCTCCAGCAGCCGGGCCTCGGCCCGGCACGGCGGGCACCAGGAGGCCCAGAAGTTGAGGAACACCACCTTGCCGCGCAGGTCGGCCAGGCTCAGCTCTCGGCCGTCCGTGAGCCGGACGGCGAACGGGGGCGCCGGGCGGCCGATGAGCGGCGAGGGGATCTCCCGGGGATCCCGGGTGAAGCCGAACGCCAGCACCGCGACGAGTGGCGCGCCGATGCCGAAGACGAGCGCCAGGCGCCGCCAGGCCACCTCATGCCTCCCTGCGCCGTGGGTTCCAGGGCCACGCGGCCAGCAGGGTGCCGGCCACCATCACGGCGCCGCCCACCCAGATCCAGCTCACCAGCGGCCGCACCATCACCTTGACCGTCGCCTGGCGCGACTGGACGGGGCTCAGCCCCGACAGGATGACGTAGAGGTCCTCCCCCCAGCCCATGCGGAGCACCGCCCGCCCGATCGGGGACTGCTGGGTGGGGAAGAACTTGAGGGCCGGGGCCAGGACGCCCGTGTCGTGCTGGTCGTTGAAGACGCGGAAGGCCGCCTCCACCCGCCGGTGGGTCGGCTGTTCGGTGGTCCGCAGCCCCTCGAACCGCAGCGTGAAGCGCCCGAGGCTCAGCCGCTCGCCGGCAGCCAGGGTGGCCGCGTGCTCCTGGCTGTAGTTCATCGACCCGGCGATGCCGATGACGACCAGGACGACGCCCAGGTGGACGACGAACCCGCCGTAGCGACGCGGGTTTCGGCGGAGGAGGCCCAGGAGCGCCGCCGGCGCGCGCTCCCCGGCGATCGCCCGGCGGGCCGCCACGGCCCGCGCCGTGTCCAGGACCATCGTGGCCACCACGAAGGCCGAGAGTGCGAGGGCGAGCAGCGGCCACGGCTGGCGCACGCCCACTCCGGCCAGCACGCCGGCCGCCAGCAGGGCCGCCGCCGCCGGTCCCAGGAAGTTCCGCCGCAGGTTGTCGAGCGAGGCCTTCCGCCAGGCGATGAGTGGGCCCGCGCCCATCAGCAGCAGCATCGCCAGGAACAGCGGGACGGTGACCCGCGAGAAGTACGGCGCGCCGACGGAGAGCTTGACCCCGGTCACCGCCTCGGCGACGAGCGGGAAGATGGTGCCGAGCAAGACCGTGAAGGTGGCGGCCGCCAGCACCACGTTGGCCAGGAGAAATGCCGACTCGCGACTCACCACCGAGTCCAGTTCGGGCTGCGAGCGCAGCCGGTCAGCCCGGAGGGCCACCAGGCTGAACGAGCCCAGGAGCACGAGGGCGAGGAAGCCGAGGAAGAGGCCGCCCACGGGCCCCGAGGAGAAGGCGTGGACGGAGGACAGCACGCCGCTCCGGGTGAGGAACGTGCCGAAGATGGTGAGCGCGAAGGCCACGATGACCAGCGAGAGGTTCCAGACCTTGAGCATCCCGCGCCGCTCCTGGATCTGGATGGAGTGCAGGAACGCGGTGGCGGGCAGCCAGGGCAGGAAGGCGGCGTTCTCCACCGGGTCCCACGCCCAGTACCCGCCCCAGCCCAGGACGTGGTACGACCACCAGCCGCCGAAGAGGTTGCCCAGCGTGAGGAAGAGCCAGGCCGAGAGCGTCCAGCGCCGCGTGGTGGTCACCCAGGGATCGTCCACCCGGCCGGTGATGAGGGCGGCGATGGCGAAGGCATAGGGCACGGTGAGAGCCACGAACCCGGCGTAGAGCAGCGGCGGGTGCGTGAACATGTCCGCTTCCTCGAGCAGCGGGTTGAGCCCGCGCCCGTCCAGGGGCACCGGCCACAGCCGCTCGAAGGGGCTGGCGGCGAAGGCCAGGACGCCGAGGAAGAAGGCCGAGACGCCCGAGAAGACGGTGGTCACCCACGGGATCAGCTCGCGGTGGCGCTCGCGGTACTGCCAGAGGGCGAGGCCGGCAAAGGCCACCAGGATCCACTCCCACAGCAGCAGCGAGCCCTCCAGCGCTGCCCACAGGCCGGTGAGCCGGTAGTAGAGCGGGGTGCGCAGGGAGCTGTTGAAGGCGACGTACCGCAAGCTGAAATCGCCGGCGACGAGGGCCCGGAGCAGGGCCAGGCCGGCCACGGTGATCAGGACGAACTGGCCGCCGATGGAGACCGCGGCCACCGTCAGGGGACTCCCCGGCCAGTGGCGCCGGGCGGCCGGCGCCAGCAGCCCGGCCAGCGCCAGCCCCAGCGCGAGCACCAGACTCCAGAAGCCGATCGTCGCCGTCACGGATCCGTCCTCAGAGGGCCCAGTACGTCAGCGTGTCGTTGACGCCGAGCACGACGAAGACCAGGCCCGCCGCCCGCGTGAAGACCCGGCACGGCGTGCCGAGCCGCGCCTGGACGTCCGGCGTGGCCCCGGCGGCGAGCAAGCCCCCGACCGCCAGCACGGGGAGGCTCGTGCCGACGGCGAAGAGTGCGGGAAAGACGATTCCCAGGGGGCTGGTGAGGCCGAGAGGAATGGTGAGCCCGAAGAAGAGCCAGAACAGGGTGGGGCAGAAGGCCAGCGCGAAGGTCGCGCCCATCAGGAACGCGCGGGTCGTCCCCGAGCGCGGCGCCAGCCTCGAGAGGCGCACCGCCAGGCGCGTGCCGAAACCGCCGCGGAGCCGGAAGGCGCCGAGGAGCGCCAGGCCAACGACGAGCAGCACGGGCCCGACGGCTCGGCGGCCCGCCACCGCCACCGGAATCATGGCTCGCTGGAGCTGGAGCCCGAGCAGGAGCGCGAGCGCTCCCAGCAGGGTGTAGACGACGATCTTGCCGGCCACGAATGCGACCGCCTCCCGCACGGCCGCCATCCGGGTCCCCTCGCGCCCGAGGTAGGCGACCGCCGAGGCGTTCGTCGTGAGCTGGCAGGGCGCCACGGCGCCGATGAGCCCGAAGAGCAGGGCGCTGGCCGGGGCAAGCTGCAGCCGGTCGGCGAGGTCGCCGACGGGGACCACCACCGTCGCGCTCAACCGGCTGAGCAGGACGTACCAGTCCCGGAGCAGCTCCACGGGGCGCTCAGCCTCGATCGCGGTCCGGCGTCCTCGGGGGGCTCGCGGCCGGCCGGTCGTCAGGCGCAACCTCCGGCCCGTGGCCGTGCCCGCCGAGGTTGCGCATGCCGAAGAAGTGCATGAGCGGGCAGAGGAGCAGGAGCAGGACCCACAGCGCCTGGCCGGCCCCGATGCCCAGGGAGGACCCGTAGAGCAGCGCCATGGCCACGACGGCGGCGGCGAGCCAGAGCCAGCTCTTCTTCATGTCCTCTCCTCCCGTCGTCTCAGGCCGGGGCGCTGCGGGAGACGACGATCTTGTCGCCCCGTGCGTTGACGGTGTAGGCCTCCAGCGGCCGCGGCGGCGGCCCGGCGATGTTCCGGCCGGTGACCGGATCGAAGTGGCCGTTGTGGCAGGCGCACCAGATGTGCTGGAGGTCCTCTCGGTACTGGACGGTGCACTGCAGGTGCGTGCAGACCGCGGTGAACGCCCTGAGGTCGCCGGCCGCGGTGCGGACGAGGATGCCCGGCCGGCTGCCGAACTTGAAGATCTGCCCGCTGTTCGGCCGCACCGTGGCCGGGTTGATGTCGAGCGTGACGCTCATCGCGCTCGACTCCTCCGCCCTGGGCGGGACCAGAAAGCGTGTCACCGGGTACAGGATGGAGGCCAGGAAGGCGCCGACGCTGGTTCCCAGGAACCAGCCCAGCAGGGAGCGGCGCTCGAGCGGACGCGGCCCGAGGACGTGCTCGGTCATGGCTCGACTCTCCGTCGCGAGGCCCGTCGGGCTACCGGGTTGCTGGCGGGGCCCCGCCCGTCGTGTCCTGGTGCATCCCACCGCCACCCTGGTGCATGCCCTGGTGCATCTCGCGCATCGACCGCGCCAGCTCCTCGAGCCTGGCACGCTGGGTGTCGTCGAGCACCGCGCTCGCCTGCTGCATCGCCTGCGCGCGCACGATCCCGGGATCGGCTCCCTGCCTGACCTGCAGGCCGAAGTCGTCGCGGATCGTGGTGAGCGCGCGCACCTGATCGGGCGCCAGTCCCAGATCGGACGCATGGGCCAGGGCGAAGCTGATCCAGGGGCCGCTCGACACGAACGCCGCCGGATCACCGGCCACGCCCGGGCACCCGGCGGCGCCCTCCGTGGGCATGTCGCCGCCGGAGTGCATGCCTGGACCCATCCCCCCCATCATTCCCCCCATCCCGCCGGCTGCCTGCCCGCCCATCATCTGGGCCGCGACCGGCAGGGTCCCGGCCAGGACCGCGATCACCGCTGCCACCAGCATCGATCGAATCCGCATCTCGCTCCTCCTCGCTCCGCGATGTTGCCGGGCGGGTCTCCGGGGCGCCCGATGCCGTCAGTGGCAGCCGCCCCGCGGACCCGCGTGGGCGGGCCTGTCATCCTTGTCGGGGTCGGCCTGCCCGTCACCGACTCGCGGCCGACGATGCGACGCCCCGCATCCCCCGCCGAACCACTGCATGACCACGAAGACGGCGCCGAGCAGGATCCAGAGTCCGTAGCTCCTGAGGAACTCCTCCATCGTCGTCCTCCTCGCGCCACGCGGTGGCTCGACCGGTGACGGGGCAACGGGAATGCCAGGCGGAGGGGCTCCGGAACGGCGGGATCTCGTGGGGTTGCAGGGCGGGGCAGGGGGCCGGGGCGCGGCGGGCCCTGACGGAACGTCAGCCGGGCCCGCGCGCCCTCCGAACCGCCGACAATTTGTCAGCCCGGCGCACGAGCCCGCTCACGCTCGAGACGGCGGCGGAGCGCCGCCTCGGTCACGTGGAACTTGAAGGCCGGACGGCCATTCACCACCACGAGCGGAATCCGCTCGCCGTAGGCCGCCTCCAGCTCCGGCGACGATTGGACATCGATCTCGCGCAGATCGAACGCGATTTCGCGTCGCACGCGGAGCAGGACGGCCTTGGCCTCGTCACAGAGGCAGCAGCCGGGGCGCGTGTACAGCTCCACGCGGACCGTCACGGGCCCCAGTCCGAGCGGACGATCAGGACCCGGGGTGCCGCCGGGTCGTTGGTCTCGACCGGCACCTGGAACTCGTGGCGGCCGCCCATGCCGGCGTGCATGGTGAAGCGCATCGAGAGCGTGGTCGACTGCCCGGGGCGGAGGGTCGTCTGACCGACGACCGCTTCCGGAGGTCAGCAGCCCTGCACGGCCCTGACCCGCGGCCCCGGCGCGATCTCCAGCATGCCGTCGCCGGCGTTGGTGAGGACGAAGGTGGCCTCCACGGGTGTCTCGAAGCGGCGATACCCCAGGTCGACGTCGGTCCGGTCCACGACGAGGCGCGGGGTCCCCCCGACGACGGGTGGGCCGGACGCCGGCCACCACCGGGCAGCGCCCACACCGAGCGCCGCCACCAGGCCGAGCGCGGCGGTGACCAGCGGCCAGCGCCGCCGCCGCACGGCAGCGGCCTTACGCTTCGTTTTCCTGCTCACGGCGATGTCCTCCCTCGGCGCTTTCGCGCTCCTTGAGCTTCCGGTAGATCGTGCGGCTGGCGATGCCGAGGAGCTTCGCGGCCAGCTCCTTGTCGCCCTTCGTCCGGCGCAGCGTCTCCTCGATCAGCCGCTGCTCGACCTCCTCCAGCGGCATGCCGATGGGGATGGGGATGACGCGGGCCGGCGCCTCGGACTGCGCGATCACCTCCGGCAGGTCCGCCACGTCGATGAACGGAGCCCGGGCGAGGATCACGGCCCGCTCCACCACGTGCTCCAGCTCCCGCACGTTGCCCGGCCACGGGTAGGCCACGAGACGCGCGAGCGCGGCCTCGGTGAAGCCTTCCACGGGGCGGTGGTTCTTGGCCGCGTAGCGGCGCAGGAAGTGCTGGGCGAGCAGGGGGATGTCCTCCCGCCGGTCGCGGAGCGGCGGCATCGTCAGGGTGATGACCTGGAGCCGGTAGTAGAGGTCCTCCCGGAAGCGGCGGTCGGCCACCAGGCGCCCGAGGTCCTGGTTGGTCGCGGCCACGACCCGCACGTCCACCGTGAGGGTGCGAGTGCCGCCCACGGGCTCGAACTCGCCCTCCTGCAGGACGCGCAGCACCTTGGCCTGGGCGAGGGGCGAGAGATCGCCCACCTCGTCCAGCAGCAGGGTGCCGCCGTCGGCCAGCTCGAACCGCCCGGCGCGGCGGCTGACCGCGCCCGTGAAGGCGCCCTTCTCGTGGCCGAAGAGCTCGGACTCCAGCAGCGTGTCGGGCAGGGCCGCGCAGTTGACGGTGACGAACGGGCGGTCGCGCCGGGACGACAGCCGATGCAGCGCCCGGGCGACCAGTTCCTTGCCGGTGCCGCTCTCGCCCTGGATGAGGACGGTCGCCGAGGTCGGAGCGACCTGGCGCACGAGCCGTATGACCTCCAGGATGGCGGGACTCCGGCCGACCATCTCCTCGCTCTCGGTCAGGTCGTCCAGCTGGCGCTGGAGGCGGCGGTTCTCGAGAACGAGCGAGCGCCGCTCGAGCGCCTGCCGCACCGCGCGTACCAGCGGGGCGCGGTCGAACGGCTTGGTGAGGAAGTCGTAGGCGCCCTCCTTCATCGCCTCGACCGCCTCCTCCACCGTCCCGTGGCCGGAGAGCACGACGATCTCGGTGTCGGGCGCCACCAGTCGGGCGGCGCGCAGCAGCTCGAGGCCGTCCAGGCCCGGCATGCGCAGGTCGGCGATGAGCAGGTCCACGGGATCGCGGCGCAGCACGTCCAGGGCGGCCGCCCCGTCGGGCACCGCGACCACGTGGTAGCCCTCGCGACGCAGCGCGCGGGCGACGCTCTCCCGCATCGCGGGCTCGTCGTCCGCCACCAGGATCGTGGGCCGGCGCTCAGTCATCGTGCGCTCTCAGCGGCAGGCGGAGCGTGAACTCCGCCCCGCCCTCCGGCCGGTTCCGCCACGTGACGTCGCCGCCGTGCTCGCGGGCGATCTGCTGGGCGATGCTGAGACCGAGCCCGCTGCCCCGGCTCTTCGTCGTGAAGAAGGGCTCGAAGAGGTGGGCGGCCACGTCGGGGCGCACGCCCGGCCCGTCGTCGGCGACGGCCACGAAGGCCTCGGAGCCGTCGCTGCCGGTGCGCACGGTGACGTGCCCGCCCCGCGGCAGCATCTCCAGGCTGTTCTTGAGCAGGTTGCGCACGGCCTGCTTGAGCATGGCGCGGTCCAGCAGCAGGGGTGGGAGCGTCTCGTCGAGATCGAGCGCAATGGCCACGCCCTGCCGCGCGGCCAGCGGCTCGAGGAAGCCGACCAGCTCCAGCACCACGTCGTTGAGCGTGTCCTTCTCGAGCTTCGGCCGCGGCAGGCGGGCGGCCACCAGGTACTCGTCGGCGAGGTCGGCCAGGGCGCGCACCTCTTCGCGGATCTCCGCCAGCATCTCCCGGGCCTCCGCCATGCCGGGTCCGGGACACTGGCGCACGATGTCGCCGAGCATGTCCACGTTGAGGTTGATGGCGCCCAGCGGGTTCCGCACCTCGTGCGCCATCCTGGCTGACAGGTGCCCCACGGCCGCGAGGCGCTCAGCCCGCGCCAGGCGCGCCATGGCCGCTTCCATCTGGCGGTTGAGCTCCTCGGCCCTGGCGCGAGCGCTGCGCTCGCGGCTGGCCACGTGGCCGAGCGCCAGGCCCAGGAGCCCGAGCAGGGCGGCCCGGGACGCCACGTGCACCCAGGGCAGGGGTGGCGGCGACAGCCAGTTGGCCAGCCCCAGGAGGCCGGCCGCGAGCACCGCCGCCAGCATCCCGATGCCCGGGCCGAAGTAGTAGGCGTTGAGGGCGACCAGCAGGTAGAAGAGGAGGTAGAAGTGGCTGTCCCCTCCGCCCGTGAACCACACCAGCAGGAACACGACCCCGAGGTCGGCCGCCAGCGTGGCGAGGAAGATCGCGCGGGCCCACCGGGACCACCGCAGCAGGACCGCGAAGAGCGCGCCCTTGTAGGCGAGGAAGCCGACGAGCAGGGGCGCCAGGTGCAGCTGGTGCTCGGGTCTGAGCGGCACGACGAAGAGCGCCGCCACGCCGCCCACGAGGGTGAGTGCCCGGAGGACGGCGAAGAGCACCGTCTCGCTGGGCCAGCGATCGGCGGGCGCGTTCAGGTCAGTCACGGTCAGGGAAGTCCCCCCCCAGCAACCGGAATGCCAGGTGAGGGGGCTGGTGGGACGCGCAGTTGCGGCCGGAGGCGCCACGGAGGTGAGGCGGCTGGACCATGGTGGGGCGCCGATGCCGCAGCAGCCGGGCACGCTGGACGCCCCGGAGCACTCCGTCGCCGACACGGCGGGCCGAAGCGGAGCGGGGAGAGTGGCCCCGCCTGCC
>JBBIOF010000077.1:5099-8992 GCA_037443505.1 Candidatus Rokuibacteriota bacterium | reverse complement strand
CTGGCGGTGCTGGGGCTCGCGGTCATGCACGCCCTGGCTCCGGGCGGCGCCGCCCGCGGCCCGCGGCCGCTCCTGGGCAACCTCCTGGTGCTGGGCGCGGTGCTGGGCGAGAGCGTCTACCTGGTGTGCAGCCGCGTGCTGGCCCGGCGCGCGTCGCCGCTGGCCGTCGCCGCGGGCATCAGCGTCCTGGGCTTCCTGATGTTCCTGCCTCTCGCCCTCCGGGACGCGGCGGGCTTCCACCTGGCGGCCCTCGGCGTGGCCGACTGGCTGGCCGTGGCCTGGTACGCGGTCGGCGTCTCCGTGATCGCCGTGCTGCTCTGGATGCGCGGCGTCCGGTGCCTGCCGGCGGGCACCGCCGCCGTCTTCACCGGGCTGCTGCCGGTGAGCGCGGTGGTGCTGGCCCACGCGGTCCTGGGCGAGCCGGTGCTCCCCTCCCACGTGGCCGGCGGGGCCTGCGTCATCGCGGCCGTGGTGCTGGCCGCCCGGAGCCCGTGAGCGATGGGCGTGATCCAGGGGCGCGACGGCCCGGCCGGGGGGACCCCGAGCGCCGGGTCGGGGGCCTGCCCCCTCGCTCGAGCAGGCGGGGGGATGATCGTCCCCGACCCGGCCCGCCGCCGCTCGCTCCTCAGGGCCGCCCTGGGCTTCGCGCTCCTCGGCGAGCCGGCGGTCCGCCGCTGGCTCGACACCTGGACGGGGATCGGCCTGGTCGCGGCGGGCATGGCCCGGCAGGGGTACGACCTCTGTCTCACCCGCTACGACGGCCTCGGCTGGCGCGCGACCTTCTACGTCACCGGCCGCGAGCACTCGGCGACCTCGGCCACCGCCTCGGCATTCGAGCGAACGCCATCGCGCGCCGTCCACCTCGCCGCGTGGCGCGCGCTGGCCGCGAGCCGCGGATCCTGACCCTCGCGGTCGCACCGGCCCCCGCCGCCGCGTCCGTCGCGGGACCTGGTCGTGCAGGTCGCGTGCCGTTTGCGGCGCGGCCGGCGCGGCCGCTACAATGGCTTCCACCGATCGCCGACCCGGGGAGGACGCGATGAAAGAGGCCGTGATCGTCGGAGCCGTGCGGACCGCCGTCGGCAGGAAGAACGGCAAGCTGTCGGGCGTGCGGCCCGATGACCTCGCGGCGCTGGTGCTCGGAGAGCTGGTCAGCCGCGTGGGCGTGGATCCCGCCGAGGTGCAGGACGTGATCCTGGGCTGCGTGGACCAGCTGGGCGAGCAGGGGATGAACATCGCGCGCAACGCGGCGCTCATCGCCGGCCTGCCGCTCGACGTGTGCGGCACCACCCTGGACCGCATGTGCGGTTCCGGCCAGCAGGCGGTGAACTTCGCCGCCATGGGCGTGATGAGCGGGCAGTACGACGTGGTCATCGCAGGCGGCGTGGAGCACATGACGCGGGTGCCCATGGGCTCCAACGCCATGGGCCCGGGCGAGGGGCCTTTCTCGCCGAAGCTGCAGGAGCGCTACACCATCGTGCCGCAGGGCATCTCGGCCGAGATGATCGCCGAGACGTGGGGGCTGAAGCGCGAGGAGCTGGACGAGTTCTCCGCGCGGAGCCACGAGAAGGCGGGGCGCGCCATCGCCGAGGGGCGCTTCCGGCGGGAGATCGTGCCGGTGCCCCTGCCGGACGGCACGGTGTTCGACACCGACGAGGGCGTTCGGGTCCCGGTCAACCGCGAGAAGATGGCCCAGCTCCCGCCGTCGTTCAAGCCCGACGGCGTGGTGACCGCGGCCAACTCCTCGCAGATCTCCGACGGCGCGGCGGCGCTCCTGCTGATGTCGGCCGACCGCGCGGCGGCGCTGGGCCTCCGTCCCCGGGCGCGGGTGGTGGCCACGGCGCTCGCGGGCGTCGACCCCACCATCATGCTGACGGGCCCCATCCCCGCGACCCAGCGGGTGCTGAAGAAGGCGGGCCTCGCGCTCGAGGACATCGACCTGGTGGAGATCAACGAGGCATTCGCCTCGGTGGTCCTGGCGTGGGAGCGCGAGCTGCACCCCGACATGGCGCGGGTGAACGTCAACGGCGGCGCCATCGCCCTGGGCCACCCGCTGGGGTGCACCGGGGCGAGGCTCATGACCTCCCTGCTGCACGAGCTGGAGCGCACCGGCAAGCGCTACGGCCTGCAGACCATGTGCATCGGGTTCGGGCAGGGCATCGCCACCATCATCGAGCGGCTCTGATGGCCGGGTTCCGCTGCGCGAAGTGCGGGAAGGTCGCCATGGTGCAGAAGATCTGCTGCGGGCGGCCCATGAAGAAGGCCTGAGGGCCCGCCTCGCCGCGCTGCTCCTGGCGGCCGCCCTGGCCGCGGGTGGGTGCCTGGGTCCGGTCGCGACCCTCTACCCGCCGGCCCCCGGCGAGCCCACGCGCACCATCCAGGTGGCCCGGCGGGGCTGGCACACGTCCATCGTCGTCCGCCGGGACGACGTGGATCCCCGGGTCTGGCCCGAGGTCGGGGACTTCGGGGACCGGGCGCTCGTGGAGGTGGCCTGGGGCGACCGCGACTTCTACATGGCCGAGCCCGGCACCCTGTGGCTCGCGCTCAAGGCGGCCTTCGTGCCCACGGGGAGCGTGCTCCACGCCGTCGCCTTCGACACCCCGGTCGACCGCTACCTCCCGGAGACCGAGGTCGTCGAGCTCAGGCTGTCGCGCCGCGGCTTCGACGCCATGACCCGCTTCTTCCACGAGGAGTACGCCCGGGACCCGGAGGGCCGGATCGTCCGCCTCGCGCCCGGCCAGTACGGCCACGGCTTCTTCTACGCGGCGCGCAGCCGCTACAGCCTGCTCGACACCTGCAACACGTGGATCGCCCGGGCCCTGCGCGCCGCCGGGCTGCCGGGCACGCCGGCCTGGGCGCCCACCGCCGGCGCCGTGATGCTCCAGGTGCGGCGCCTGGCGCCGGGTCCGGCGCCGGCGCCCCCGCGGCCGTGAGGCGCCTCAGGACGCGAGGGGCCAGCCCACCCACTCCGCGCAGGCGCGGCCCATGATCCACTCGAGGTCCCCCGGGGTGAGGAAGTCCACGCCCTCCGTGAGGTGGCGCACGGCGTCGCGGTAGGGCACGGGCAGGCGCGAGTAGTCGGTGCCCCACAGCATCCGGCGGGGGCCGAAGGCCTCGTGGACCCGGCGGAGGTGGCGCGCCAGGCCCGGGAAGGGGAACGCCTCGCTCGAGTAGCACGGCAGCGCCGAGACCTTGACCGCCACGTTGGGGTGACGCGCCAGCGCCAGGACGTCGTCCAGGTCGGCGAACGCCGCGTCGTCCTTCGTCCCGCCGCGGCGGGCCAGGTGGTCGAGGATCAGGCGGAGGCGGGGATGGCGCGCGGCGATGGGGGCCACGGCCGGCGCCTGGCCCGGCACGAAGACCATCAGGGGCAGCGCCAGGCGCTCGCAGGCGGCCCAGAGCCAGTCGAGCGAGCCGTCGGTGAGCCAGGCCGACCAGTAGGGCAGGTGGAAGGTGAGGCGGATGCCGAGCATGCCCGGCTGCTGACGCCAGCGCTCCAGGCGGTCCGCCGCGTCCGGCGCCGTGGGGTCGAACCGGCCCATGACCGCGAAGCGGTCGGGCCAGCGGCGGGCGGCATCGAGCGCGTCGGCGTTGTCGTCGCCGATCCAGGAGGGCGGCACCAGCACCGCCCGCGCCACGCCCGCGTCGTCCATGACGCGCAGCACCTGCTCGGGGCCGAGCGCCGGCCCGTGGGCGTGCGCCGTGCGGCCGGGCGGCCAGGGCCGCGTGGAGACGTCGGGGCTCCAGACGTGGATCTGCGCGTCGACGATGGTCACGGGAGGGCCCCCGGGGCGGGGGGGGGGGCCCCGGGCCCCCCCGGGGGGGGGGGGGGGGGGGTTGGGGGGGGGGGGGGGTGGCGCGCCCCCCCCCCCCCCCCCCGGGGGGGCCGCGGGGGG
>JBBIOF010000077.1:0-5089 GCA_037443505.1 Candidatus Rokuibacteriota bacterium | reverse complement strand
GGGCAGGCGCGCGAGCGCGCCCTGGATGGCGGCGTCGAGGTCTTCCGGGCGGATGGGCTTGAACAGGCAGAGCCGCACGCCGAGGGCGGCCAGGCGGGTGTGGTCCTCCTCCCTGAGGCCCCACCCGGTGATGAAGAAGAGCGGGACCTCGCGGTCCATGGCCCTGAGCCGCTCGGCCACCTCCCACCCGTTCATGCCGGCCATGCCCAGGTTGGTGAACACGGCGTCGAAGCGGCCGGGCCCGTAGGCCGCCAGGGCGGCCGGGCCGCTCGCCACCGTGGTGACGGTGTGGCCGAGCGACCGGAGCATCTCCGCCAGGGTGCCGAGGACCTGGCCGTCGTCGTCCACCAGGAGCACGCGCGCCCGCCGCCGCGGTCCCGGGGACGCCTCCGGGGGCCGGGCGTCCACCCGGTCGCCGGCCACCGGGAACATCAGCGTGAACGTCGCTCCCCGTCCCGGCTCGCTCTCCACCCGGATCTCGCCCCCGTGGCGCTTGACGATGGAGAAGGCCATGGCCAGTCCGAGCCCCGAGCCCCCCTCGCCCTTGGTGGAGAAGAACGGCTCGAAGACTCGCCGGCGCACCGCCTCGGACATGCCCAGGCCGGTGTCGGTCACGGCGATGACCACGGTACCGGGGGGCTCCTCGCGCGTGGCGATCGACAGGGTGCCCCCCTCCGGCATCGCGTCGATGGCGTTGAGGATCAGGTTGGTCATCACCTCGGTGAGCGCGGCCGGCCGCCCGTGGATGGCTGGCACCGGGCCCAGGTTGAGCCGGAGGTCGAGCGGGCGGTTCTCCTGGGCGACCTTCTCCTCCCAGCGCGGGCGCACGATGGCCACCGCCTCCTGGACGATCTGGTTGACGTCCACGCCCACGAACTGCTCGTCCGGCCGCAGCCGCGCGAACTGCTGGATGCGGCGCACGGTCTCCGAGCCGTCGATGGCCGCGGACTCCAGCACCTTGAGGGAGCGCTTCACCAGCTCCGCGTCGCCCAGGTTCTGCTTCATCAGCTGCGTGTAGCCCAGGATGGCCTGCAGCAGGTTGTTGAAGTCGTGGGCGATGCCGCCCGCCAGCTGCCCCAGCGCCGTGAGCTTCTCCGACTGCTGGAGCTGGGCCTCCACCTCGCGCTGCACGGTGATGTCGCGGACGATGGCGATGAGTCCCGCGATCTCGCCGCCGCGCCCCCGCACCGCCGACAGCGTCACCGCCAGGGACATGGGCCGCGCGCCCTCGCGTGCCACGCTCACCTCGAAGGCGTGCATGGCGGAGCCCCGCGTGAGCCGGCTCCGGGCGTCCGCGTAGTCGGCGGCGGGCAGGAGCTCGGTGATGGGGCGCCCGGAGGCCTCGGCGGCCGTGAGGCCGAAGATGCGCTCGGCCGCGGGGTTCCAGCCCTCGATGCGGTCGGTGACGCCCACCGCGATGATGGCGTCGCCCGCCGACGCGATGAGCTGCTCGAGCGAGCGCTTGGTGGTGGCGATCTCCGTGTAGAGCCGCGAGTTGCGCACCGCCACCGCCAGGTACTCCGACAGCATCTCGAGCAGCTCGCGCTCGCGCGGGTCGATGGCGCGGCCGGAGGCGCGGTTGTCGGCGACCAGATGGCCCAGGGGGCCCTCCGCGTCCCGGATGGCGCACGCCACCAGGCAGGGGCCGTCGGGCGCCGGCGCCGGCTCCGTCTCCGGGATGACGCGGACCGCGTCGTAGCCCAGGGTCCGGCGCAGCTGGCCGGTGACGGCCTCCGTGAGCTGCTGCAGGTCGAGCTGCCCCACGATGGCCCGCGCGATCTCGCGCAGGATGGACAGCTGCATGACCCGCAGGGACTGCTCGGCGGCCTCGCGGCGCGCCGCCTCCTCCAGCTCCCGGGTCTTGGCGGCCAGCGTGCGCATCTCCGCCACCAGGCCGGCGATCCGGTCCCGCTGGCCCAGGCCGGCCTGCCGGCGCTTGATGGCGCGGCGGACCACGTCCTCGAGGTCCTGGCGCGAGAAGGGCTTGATCAGGTACTCGAACGCCCCGTAGCTCAGCGCCTGCTTCACCGTCTCCAGCGACGCGTAGGCGGTGATCATCACCACCTCGATGGCGGTGTCGATGCGCTTGATGCGCCGCAGGACCTCGAGGCCGTCCATCTCGGGCATCTTGATGTCCAGGATCACCAGGTCTGGGCGGAACTGGGGGATCTCCTGGAGCGCGGCCCGGGCGCTGTCCGCCGTGCGGATGTCGTAGGAGGGCTTCAGCAGCATCCGCAGGGACTCCCGCGGGCCGACCTCGTCGTCGACCACCAGGATGCGGGAGCGGTTCGCGGGTGGAGCGGCGAGCGTCATCGCCCCTCGGCCGGCAGCGTCACCTGGAAGGCCAGTTCGTGGCGGCCCTGGCGCACTTCCAGCCGACCGCCGGCAGCCTCGATCAGGCGCTGGCTCACGGCCGGCCCGACGTCGATGAGGCTCTCCTGGACCGTGTGAACCGGGTCGAAGAGGCGGTCGAGCTTCTCCTGGGGGATGGAGGCGGTCCGCGACCCGATGGTCAGCCGCACGCTGTCGCCCGCCTCCCGACCGGGGTCGCGCGCCACCGAGATCGACACCCTGGCCTCCTCGCCCGGAGAGTGCTGGGTCAGGTGCCGGATGAGGTAGGACAGGGCCCGGCGGAACTGGGGCACGTCGATCCGGACCATCTGCGGCTCGGGGTTGCGCGACACCTCCACCTGGAGGCGCTTGCCCAGGCTGTCGTCGGACACGTCGAGCGCCGACACCACGTCGTCCACGACAGCCTGGACATCCACGGTGCAAAAGTTTAGCTCACCCTCGCCGACAAGTCCTGCAAGTTTTTCAACCACTTGCAGGAGACGGCGGATGTCGCGCCGGACCACCGACGAGAACTGCTTGCGGAACTCCGGCTCGTCGAAGCGCTCGTCGATCAGCTCGACGAAGGTGTTGATGGACACGAGCGGGTTCTTGACCTCGTCGGCGATGCGCGCGACGACACGGGCCAGGAGCTGGTACTGCTCGGCCTGGCGCTTCTCGGCCGCCAGCTCCTTCTGCGCGGTCCGGTCCTCGAAGACGAGCACGGCGCCCAGGGGGCCGGTCTGGTCCCCCCGGACCGGGTACGCCGACACTTCCAGCCACCGGCCGCGGCCTGGGAGCTGGATCTCCGTGGTGGGCAGCGTCCGTCCGGTGCTGAGGGCCTCGTAGATCATGTCCCCCAGCGGCGAGGGCAGGCGCCGGAGGTCCTGGCGCACCACGTCGGCCGCCCGCAGCCCCAGGATCTCCTCGGCCCGGCGGTTGAACGTCCCGATGCGGTGGTCGCGCCCGATGGTCACCACGCCGCTCGACATGTGGGCGAGGATGCGCTCGCTGAACTCCTTCTCCTGCTGGAGCTGGTGGTGCAGCGCGATGTCGCGGATGGCCGTGGCCAGGTGGGTGGCGAGGTCGAAGAGAATCTCCATCTCCAGGCGGCCGTAGCCGTTGCCGACCACGGGCTGGCCCACCGCCAGGACGGCCACCAGCTCGCCGTGGGTCAGGAGGGGCACGGCCACCACGCCGCCGAGCAGCATCAGCTCCCGGGCGAGCCCGGGCTCGGTCAGGTCCGGGAGCAGGGCGGGCCGGCCCTCGAAGGCCAGCCACCGGCCCAGGCCGGAGGCGGCCGACAGCCGGGCGGACTGGACGATCTGCGGCGCCAGACCCCGGTGCGCGGCCACACGGAAGACCTGGCGCGTGTCCTCGGGCAGGAGGAGCGCCATGCGGGTCGGGCGCAGCAGCTCGCCGATCACGTCGAGAAACATCTCCAGGAGGCGGGGGAGATCGAACCCGGCGGCGAACACCCGGCCGAACTCCGTGAGGATCCTGGCCAGGGCCGGCGAGTCGCGGACGGGATCGGCCGCCGGGACGGCCCGCGGCGCCGCGATGCGGGAGCGGAGGGCGGCAATCTCCCCCAGGAGGCGGTGGCGGTCGGCCACCTGGCGGAGGGCGTTGTCCAGGTCGCGCCGCGTGAAGTTCCGGGGTACCACCACGTCCGCGGCGTCCGCCTCGTCCTCCGGGGCGCCGATGGCCACGACCAGGGCGCCGGGCGCCAGCTCCCGCGCTCCCGAGGCGAATCCCGGCAGGTCCCGGCGGGGGCCCGTGCAATCACGAACGATAGTGTCGATGGCGACCAGGCTCAGCGTCCGCAGGGCCTCGTCGTCGCTCTCGGCCACGAACACCGAGCGGTCGCCCAGGGCCTCCTCGAGGCGGGTACGGAGCCCCTTGTCCGACGTCACAACGAGGACCGTTTTCATGTCCGGGCCGAGTCCGGGTCGGCCAGCGGCAGCTCCAGCGTGAAGACCGCGCCGCCGGCAGGGCGGTTGGCCGCCCGAAGCTTAGCACGATGCGCCGCCGCGATGCCCGTGCAGATCGTGAGGCCGATCCCGGTGCCGCCCCGCTTGGTGGTGAAGAAGGGGTCGAAGATCCGCTCGAGCAGTCCGTCGGGGATCCCGGGCCCCGTGTCGGCCACCGAGACCGTCACGCTCGCCTCGCCCGCCGCCACGTCCACGGAGACCAGCCCGTGCGGCGGGGTGGCTTCGAGGGCGTTGGTCAGGAGGTTCAGGAAGAGCTCCTCGAGCTCGCCCGGGTCGCCGACGACGACGCGCGGCTCGGACCCGAGGGAGGCTCGCACGGCGACGCGCCGGTCCTCGAACGACGGCTGGAGGAACTCCAGGGCCTCGCGGATGGGACCCCGGACGTCCATCCGGCTCCGCGGGCCGTCCCCGGCCTGGGAGAGGGTGCGGAGACGCCCGAGCAGCCGCTCCATCCGCTCGATCTCTCGGGTGACGATGCGGTTGAAGTGGTCCACGAAGGCCTGGTCGCGGCGGTGCCCCACGAGCTGGGCGAACGTCTTGATGGCCACCAGGGGGTTCTTGATCTCGTGCGCCAGCCTCGACGCGAGGACCTGGAAGCAGGCCATCCGCTCGGCCCGGCGCCGCTCGGCCTCCAGGCTCTTGAGCGGGGTCAGGTCGCTGAGCACCGCCACCGCGCCCAGCGGGCCGCCGCCGGGGCCGCGCAGCGGCCAGGTCGTGCACGCGACGGGGCGCGTGGTGGTCCCGTCGGCCAGGGCGGCGTCGGCTCGGGT
>JBBIOF010000076.1:0-9186 GCA_037443505.1 Candidatus Rokuibacteriota bacterium | reverse complement strand
AGCGCGCCGCAGGCCCCGGCCGACACCACCACGTCCGGCGTCGGGAAGGCCGCCGCCCGGTCGCCGAGGCGGCAGCCCGCCACCCCGACGCAGGCCAGCTCCAGGACGCCGCCCCGGAAGTGCGGCCACGGGGTGCCGGTCACGCGGTCGAGGCCCAGGTGGCGGGCCAGGTGGCCCGCCTCCAGCTCGACCGCGGTGAGGATCAGGATCCGGGTCACGCGCCGGGCACGGACGGCGTCTCCGTCCGGCTGTCCGCCCGGCGGCGCACCCATGCCTCGTACGACCTGCCGGCCGCCGCGTCCCTGCCCGTGAACGCGATGCCGCGGACCTCGGCGTAGCGGATCCGGTGCGAGGCTCCGCCGGGGTCGAGCACCTCGAGGAAGGGCTCGGCGGCCCCCCGGTCGCGGTTGTAGACGTAGCCCGTCACCGAGGAGCCGTCGGCCCGCGTGACGGTCACGTCGCCCCGGTAGTCGAACGCGAGCTCCACGACCTCCTCCAGCGCGGCGTCCACGCCGATGACGGGGCTCCAGCCCTCCAGCGACCGTCCCTCCGGCATCAGAGCCGGCCGCTGACGGTGGCGACGACCGCGTCCTTGAAGCCGCGCCAGGAGTTGAAGGTGTGGTGGACCGCCGTGGGCTCGTACCCGCAGTGGACCATGCAGTCCCGGCACCGCGGGTTGCCGCTGGCGCGGCCGTACTCCTCCCACCGCGTCGTCTCCATCAGCTCCCGGAAGGTGGCGGCGTAGCCCTCCTGCAGCAGGTAGCACGGCCGCTGCCAGCCGAAGAGGTTGTAGGTGGGGTTGCCCCACGGCGTGCACTCGAAGTCGCGCTTGCCCATGAGGAACTGGAGGAACAGCGGCGACTGGTTGAACTTCCATCCCTTGCCCGGGTTCGAGAGGATGCGCGAGAACAGGGCGTGGGCACGCTGGCGGCGCAGGAAGTGCTCCTGGTCGGGCGCCTTGGAGTAGCTGTAGCCCGGGGAGATCATCATGCCCTCGACGCCGAGCTCCACCATGGCGTCGAAGAACGCCCGCACCCGCGCCGGATCCGCCCCCTCGAAGAGCGTGGTGTTGGTGGTGACGCGGAACCCGCGCCGGATGGCCTCGCGGATGGCGGCCACCGCCTCCTCGAACACGCCCTCCCGGCAGACCGCCTCGTCGTGGTCGTCCCGCAGGCCGTCCAGGTGGACGCTGAAGGACAGGTAGCGCGACGGCCGGAAGACGCCGGCCGCCAGCTTCTCGCGCAGGAGGAGGGCGTTGGTGCAGAGGTAGACGTACTTCCGGCGCTTCACCAGCGCCTCCACCAGCCGCCCGATCTCCGGGTACATGAGGGGCTCGCCCCCGGGGATCGACACCATGGGCGCGCCGCACTCGTCCACCGCCGCCAGGCACTGCTCCACGGTGAGGTGGCGCCTGAGGACGTGGGCCGGGTACTGGATCTTCCCGCACCCCGCGCACGCCAGGTTGCAGCGGAACAGGGGCTCCAGCATGAGCACGAGCGGGTAGCGCCGCCGTCCCCGCAGCCGCTGCCGGAGGACGTACGTCGCCACCGTCCACATCTGGGAGAGCGGAACGCTCATGGCCGCCTCGACGGGGCCCGGCCCGCCCTCGCGGCAACCCTGTCCATCATGCGGTGCGCGCGTCCCCCGTGCCGAATCCGGCCCGCACCCCGCACAGGGCGAGCGCGAGCGCCGCGTGGAGCCCGACGCCCGCCGCCAGGAGGGGCCACTCGCCGATCCACGCCGTCACGATCAGGTTGAACCCGAGCACGGCGTAGTATAGCGCGACCCCCGGCCAGACGCGCCGTCCCGCGTGGTCCCCGGCCAGCCAGAGGTACCCTCCCACCCCCACGGCACCCACGATCCACCAGCCCGCGAAGTTGGACAGCGGCACGCCGAAGTACGGGCCCCCGTCCGGGTAGTAGAAGATGCGGCCCAGGAACCAGCGGTCGCCGCGCACGGCCAGGGGGTCGATGACGACGTCGAGCAGCATCATGAGGAGCCCGGAGGCCGCCGCCAGGAGGGGCCGCGAGGGCCGTCGCCGTGCCAGCACGGCCCGGGCCAGGCAGAAGGCCGCGTAGGCCAGGAACGTGAACGACAGCGAGTCCATGAAGGGGACGTCGCCCAGGTACAGCTCCTGGCCGCGGGTGCTGCCCGTGTAGTGGTAGAGGCCGAAGGGCACGCCCGCCCGGGTGGAGGAGAACTCGGCGAGCCACGCCAGGGGCCACACCCAGGCCGCGAAGAGCAGCGTGCGGCGCCAGCCGAGGTCGGCGGCGCCGGCCAGGAGGAACGCTCCCAGGAACCCGAACACGTACGGGCGCAGCAGCAGCGTGGCGACGAGCAGCTTCATGTTTCGGGGCGGCGAATCGCCATGTTACCATCACCGATCGTGACCGGCCTCGATTCCGCCATCGCCCGGGCGCAGGCCTGGCTCCTGGCCCACCAGTCCGCCGACGGCCACTGGGTCGGCGAGCTGGAGGCCGACACCACCATCACCTCGGAGCAGCTCCTGCTGGGCCACCTGATCGACCGGGTGGATCGCGAGCGGGAGCGCAAGATGGTCCGCTACCTGCGGCGCCGGCAGCGGGTCGACGGCGGGTTCGACCTGTACGAGGGCGGTCCGACCAACCTGTCGGCCACCATCAAGGCCTACTTCGCCATGAAGATGGCGGGGGTGCCGACCGACGACCCGGCCATGGTGAAGGCCCGCGAGCGCATCCGCGAGATGGGCGGCCCGGCCCGGGCCAACGTCTTCACCAAGATCCTGCTGGCCATGTTCGGCGAGTACGACTGGAACGGCGTGCCGGCCATGCCGGTGGAGATCATGCTCTTTCCGCGCCAGTTCTTCTTCACCCTGTACGAGGTCTCCTACTGGTCGCGGACCGTGATCGTGCCGCTGCTGATCATCATGGACCGCAAGCCGGTCAAGTGGCTGCCGCCCCACCAGGGCCTCGACGAGCTCTGGCCGGTGCCCCGGGAGCGGGCGAGCCTCCGGTTCTCCCGCGTGCCCGACCCCTTCTCGTGGAAGAGCCTCTTCTGGAAGAACTTCTTCATCGCGGTGGACGATGCCCTGAAGATCTGGGAGCGCTTCTCGCCGCGGCCCTTCCGCAAGCGGGCGGTGGAGGCGGCCCGCGTGTGGCTCGAGGAGCGGCTGGCCCTGCCCGGAGGGCTCGGCGGCATCTACCCCGCCATGGCCAACTCGGTCCTGGCCCTCAGGCTCCTCGGCTACCCGGACGACCACCGGCTGATCCTGGGACAGCTCAAGGAGATCGAGGCGCTGGCGGTGGAGCGCGCCGACGAGCTGTACTACCAGCCGTGCGTGTCGCCCGTCTGGGACACGGCCCTGGCCGCCAACGCCCTGGTGGAGAGCGGCCTCGAGCCCGACCACCCCGGCCTCCGGCAGGCGGCCGAGTGGCTGCTCGACCGGCAGGTCCTGGTGCCCGGCGACTGGCAGGTCAAGCGGCCCTGGGTGAAGCCCGGGGGCTGGGCCTTCCAGTACGCCAACGACTACTACCCGGACCTGGACGATACCGCCATGGTCCTGATGGGCCTGGAGAAGATCCGCGGCCTGGACCGCGACCGCGTCCAGCAGGCCCGGGAGCTGGGGCTCGGCTGGTTCCTCGGCATGCAGGGCAGCGACGGCGGCTGGGCTGCCTTCGACGCCGACAACAACCGCCTCTACCTGAACAACATCCCCTTCGCCGACCACGGTGCGCTGCTGGACCCCTCCACCGAGGACCTGACGGGCCGGGGCCTCGAGCTGCTGGGCACCGTCGGCTACCGCACCGACTTCGAGCCGGCCCGCCGAGCGCTGGCCTTCATCCGCCGGACGCAGCGCCACGACGGTCCCTGGTTCGGACGCTGGGGCGTCAACTACATCTACGGCACGTGGTCCGTCCTGCGGGGCCTCGCCGCCATCGGCGAGGACATGCGGCAGGAGTACGTGCAGCGCGCAGTCGGGTGGCTCGAGCGGCACCAGAATGCCGACGGGGGCTGGGGCGAGACGTGCGAGACGTACGACCGGCCCGAGCTGGCCGGCGCGGGCGAGTCCACCCCCTCCCAGACGGCGTGGGCGCTGCTGGGCCTCTTCGCGGCGGGCCGCACCCGGGGCGCGGCGGTGGAGCGGGGCATCCGCTACCTCCTCGCCACCCAGCAGCCGGACGGCTCGTGGGAAGACCGGTTCTGGAACGGCACCGGGTTCCCCCGCGTGTTCATGCTGAAGTACCACTACTACGCGAAGTACTTCCCCCTCTGGGCGCTCGGGGTCTACCGCCGCTCGCTCGATGTCTGACGCGCCGGTGACCCCGGTGCTCCGCCCGCTGGAAGCCGTCGGGCGGTGGACCCTCCACGTCCTGGAGTCGCTGGGCCGGTTCGGCGGCTTCCTCGCGGTGGCCCTCCTCACGGCCCTCACGCCGCCCCTCAAGGTCCGCGCCCTCCTCGACCGCATCCACTACATCGGCTACAAGTCGCTGCTGATCATCGTCCTCACCGGCGCCTTCACCGGCATGGTGCTGGGCCTGCAGGTCTACCTCACGCTCTCGCGCTTCGGGTCCGAGGCCTTCCTGGGGCCCGCCGTGGCGCTCTCCCTGATCCGCGAGCTGGGCCCGGTGCTGGCGGCGCTCATGGTGACCGGCCGGGCGGGCTCGGCCCTCACCGCCGAGATCGGCATCATGCGGATCACGGAGCAGATCGACGCGCTCACGGTGATGGCGCTGAGCCCCATGCGCTACCTGGCCACGCCTTCCATCCTGGCCGGCCTCGTCACCTTCCCCCTGATGACCGCCATCTTCGACGTGGTGGGCATCTTCGGGGGCTACCTGGTGGGCGTGGAGCTGCTGGGACTGTCGGAGGGGACCTACTTCGGCGAGATGCAGAGCTTCGTCCGCATGGACGACATCATGACCGGGTTCTGGAAGTCGGTGTCGTTCGGCGTGCTGGTCACCTGGGTGTGCACGTACAAGGGCTTCCACGTGGGCCACGGCGCCGAGGGCGTGGCCCGGGCCACCACCCAGGCGGTGGTGCTGTCCTCCGTGCTGATCCTGGTCTGGGACTACTTCATGGGCTCCGTGCTGCCGTGATCAAGGTGCAGGGCCTGCAGAAGCGGTTCGGGCGGCAGGAGGTCCTCCGCGGCGTCGACCTGGAGGTGCCCACGGGCTCCATCACCATCATCATCGGGCGCAGCGGCGGCGGCAAGTCGGTCCTGCTGAAGCACCTGCTGGGGCTGGTGCGCCCGGACGCCGGCCGCGTGTTCGTGGACGGGGTGGAGCTGACGGGCACCTCCG
Organism: Candidatus Rokuibacteriota bacterium; assembly: GCA_037443505.1. Taxonomy (GTDB): domain Bacteria; phylum Methylomirabilota; class Methylomirabilia; order Rokubacteriales; family CSP1-6; genus JBBIOF01. Next base: position 3,907 of record JBBIOF010000076.1, on the reverse strand, counting down.
GCCGCGCCCTCGACCGCATCCGCGAGCGCTACGGCGTGGTCTTCCAGGGCGGGGCGCTCTTCGACTCCATGACCTGCTGGGCGAACGTCGCCTTCCCCCTCCGGGAGAAGACCCGCCTGGGCCGGGCAGAGATCGGGGCCCGCGTGGAGCGCGCGCTCGAGCAGGTGGGCCTGTCCGGCGTGGGGTCCAAGTACCCCGCCGAGATCTCCGGCGGGATGCGGAAGCGGGTGGCCATCGCGCGGGCGCTGGTCACCGAGCCGGAGATCGTCTTCTTCGACGAGCCCACCACCGGGCTCGACCCCATCCTGGTCAACACCATCCACCGGCTGATCCTGGAGCTGCACCGGCACCTGGGCTTCACCGCGGTGATGGTGAGCCACGAGATCCCCGAGATCTTCGAGATCGCCGACACGGTGGCGATGCTGCACGAGGGGCGGATCGCCGAGGTGGGCCCGCCGGCCGCCATCCAGGGTTCGCCGAACCCGGTCGTCCAGCGGTTCATCCGCGGCGAGCCCGAGACGGGCGGGTAGGAGGAGCAGATGGAGCGATCGCGGGTCAACGTGGCGGTGGGCGTCTTCGTGGTCCTGGGCATCTTGGCGCTGGGGTATCTTTCGATTAAACTCGGAAGGGTCTCGTGGCTCGGGGGCCGCGGCTACACGGTCGTCGCCGACTTTCCGTCCGTCGGCGGCCTGAAGGAAGGGGCCACCGTCGAGATCGCGGGCGTCGAGATCGGGCGCGTCGAGTCCATCCGGCTCGCGGACTACCAGGCGCGGGTCGTCATCCGGCTGAACTCCGATGTCCAGCTCCAGGAGGACGCCATCGCGTCGATCAAGACGAAGGGGCTGATCGGCGAGAAGTTCATCCGCATCAGCCCGGGGGCCTCCGAGAAGCTCATCAGGCCCAACGGCCGGATCCGGGAGGTCGAGGCGCCGGTTGATCTCGAGGAGCTGATCTCCAAGTACGTCTTCGGCAAGGTCTAGGCGTCCCGGAGGGAGGTTCGCTTCATGAGGCAGGGTCAGCGGTGCGCGTGGCCGGCGGTCGGGCTCCTCGCGGTCGGGCTCGTCCTCGGCGGGGCCGGGGAAGCCCGGGCGGGGCAGCCCACCGAGCAGCTCCGCGTCCAGATCGACCGGGTGGTCAAGACGCTGGAGGATCCGGAGCTGAAGAAGGAGAGCCGGGCCCGGGACCGCCGGGCGGCCGTCCGCAAGATCGCCGAGGAGATCTTCGACTTCGGCGAGACGGCCAAGCGCTCCCTGGCGCGCCACTGGCTCACCCGGACCCCGGCCGAGCGCCAGGAGTTCGTCCAGCTCTTCACCGACCTGCTGGAGCGCTCGTACATCTCCAAGATCGAGCTCTTCAACGGCGAGCGCATCGTCTTCGTGGGGGAGGCCATCGAGGACGGCGACCGGGCCACCGTCCGGACTCGCATCCTCACCAGGCAGGGCAGCGAGATCCCCGTGGACTACCGCATGCAGAAGCGGGGCGACCGCTGGCTGGTCTACGACGTCATCATCGAGGGCGTGAGCCTGGTGGCCAACTACCGGACGCAGTTCAACAAGATCATCCAGACCTCGTCGTACCAGGAGCTGGTGAAGAAGATGAAGACCAAGCAGGAGGAGTTCCTCGAGCAGGACCGGCAGAGGCGGGCGTCGTGAGCAAGGCCCGGGCGCTCCGCGAGATCCTGGCCCGCCCGGGGCTCGTGCCCGCGGTGGGGGCCCACGACGCCCTGAGCGCGCGGCTCGTCGAGGCCGCCGGCTTCCCCGTGGTCTGGTCGTCGAGCTTCACCGTCTCCGCGGCCCAGCGGGCCATGCCCGACGTCAACCTCCTCACCATGACCGAGACGCTGGAGGCCGCCCGCCACATCAACGACGCGGTCACCGTCCCCGTCATCGCGGACTGCGACAACGGCTACGGCAACGCCGTCAACGTGGTCCGGACCGTGGAGGAGTACGAGCGCGCCGGCATCGCGGGGATCTGCATCGAGGACAACCTCTTCCCCAAGAAGTGCAGCCTCTACCCGGGCATGCGCCGTGAGCTGGCCTCCGTGGAGGAGCACGTGGGCAAGATCCGGGCCGCGCGGCGGGCCCGCCGCGACCCGGCCACCGTCATCATCGCCCGCACGGAGGCGCTCATCGCCGGCTGGGGGATGAAGGAGGCGCTGCGCCGCGCCCACGCCTACGCCGACGCGGGCGCCGACATGATCCTCGTGCACTCCAAGGCCCCCACCGCCGCGGAGGTGCTGGAGTTCATGCGCCTCTGGGAGGGCCGGGCGCCGGTGGTCGTGGTCCCCACCCTCTACCCGTCCGTCACCTGGGAGGAGCTGGAGGGGGCGGGCGTGAAGCTGGTGATCTGGGCCAACCAGGTCCTGCGCGGGGCCGTGCGGGGCATCCAGGAGACGCTGCGCGTGCTGGCGCGGGAGCGCCGGCTGGACGCGCTGGTCCCCCACATCGTCCCCCTGGAGGAGATCTACCGGCACGTGGGCGTGGACGACTTCAAGCGGATCGAGACCGAGTTCCTCCCGCGCGGCGCCTCCGACGTGCGCGCGGTGGTCATCGCCGCCGGCTCCGGCAAGTCGCTCCTGCCGCTCACCGAGGACCGGCCCAAGTGCATGCTGGACATCAAGGGCCGCACCATCCTGGAGCGCCAGATGGAAACCCTGCGCGCCTGCGGGATCCAGGAGATCGCCGTGGTGCGGGGCTACCGCAAGGAGACGGTCCAGGCGGCCGGCGCGCGGTTCTACGACAACGACGCCTACGACGAGACCGGCGAGGTCGTGTCGCTCTTCGCCGCCGAGCCGGAGCTCACCGGCCGCGTCCTGTTCCTCTACTCCGACATCCTCTTCGAGCGGGCCCTGCTGGAGAAGGTGCTGCGCGCGGAGGGCGACGTGGTCATCGCGGTGGACCGGGCGTGGGTGGACCAGCGCGACCGCCTGCTCCCGCTCTCGAAGCCCTTCGACCTGGTGGTGACCTCCGACCCGCCCCAGCCGGGCCACCGCTCCCTGGGCGAGGACTGCCAGGACCGGCTCGTCCGCATCGGCCAGCGGGTGCCGCCCGACCTCGCCACGGGCGAGTTCATCGGCCTGGCGGCCCTCTCCCCGCGGGGCGTCGGGCTGGTGCGCGAGGTCTGGCAGCGCGCCCTGGCCTCCCCCGACGCGGCCTTCCACGAGGCCGAGCACGTGCGGCGCGCGGCGTTCACCGACCTGCTCCAGGCGCTGGTGGCCGCGGGCCACCCCGTCACGTGCGTGAGCACGTGGAAGGGCTGGCTCGAGGTGGACACCTTCGAGGACTACCAGCGCGCCTGGGCCGAGATCCGGGCGTAGTGGACGGCGCGGCCCTCGCCGACCGCCTGGCCGCGCACGGCTTCGACTTCTTCGCGGGCGTCCCCTGCTCGCTGCTCGAGGACCTGATCGCGGTCCTGGAGCGCGACGGCCGGCGGCCCTGGATCGCCGCCGTGCGCGAGGACGTGGCCGTGGGGATGGCGGGCGGCGCGTGGCTCGGGGGCCGGCGGCCCGCGGTGCTCATGCAGAACTCCGGCCTGGGTACCAGCCTCAACGCCCTGGCCTCCTTCTCCCTGATGTACGGCCTGCCGGCCCTCCTGCTGGTCACCTGGCGCGGGTACGGGGGCAAGGACGCGCCCGAGCACATCCTGACGGGCGCCATCACGCCCGGGCTGCTGGACCTGCTGGGCATCCCCCACCGGACGCTCTCCCGCGAGTCGCTGGACGCGGACCTGGCCTGGGCCGCCTGCGAGATGGACGCGCGGATGAGCCCGGTGGCCCTGCTGCTGCCGCCCGGGATCCTGGCCGCGGCGCCCCGCGCGAAGCCCCACGGCGCGACCGCGGGGCCGTCCGCCCGCCCTGCGGCTGTGTCGCCGGGGGCCGGGCCCGACCGGCTCGAGCCCCGGATCTCGC
>JBBIOF010000075.1:0-9194 GCA_037443505.1 Candidatus Rokuibacteriota bacterium | reverse complement strand
CGACGGTGCGGACCGGGGTCTCGGCGCGCGCCGCCTCCGGTGCGGCCTGGTAGGGCACGCCCTGCCGGGGGCTGATCCGGCCACCGCCGGGCGGCGGCCCGTACTTCGCCACGATCTCGGGCGGGGCGATGATCGCCCGCTGTCCCCGGATGAGGGTGGTGAGGGTGGTGGGGACCTTGTCCTCCTCCACCCAGATGTACTCTGGCTCGCTGGGGACGTCGCCGAACCGCGGGTTCTTGATGAGGAGCCAGCGTGTCTCGGCCGACTTGAGGACCGAGGGCTCGCTGCTGGACAGGCCCGCGACCTGACGGATGGTGCTGCACCCCACCAGCGCGAGCGAGAGCACGATCACGCCGACGACGTACCGGACCGACATCGCCGCTCTACCATAGCACACGGTCAATCCTCCGCGCCGGGCTCCCAGGGGAAGCGCCGCTCCTCGGCCGCGCCGCTGGGCAGGAGCGGTTGGCGGCGCGAGAGGAGCGCCCTCCCCGTGATCGCCGAGATCCAGGTGACGTCCAGGTAGGTGACGCCGCGGCGCTCGAGCACCACGGGCACCAGCCAGCCGGAGACCTCGAGGTTGCGGGCGGCGCGGACCGCCCGCTCGGGCCGGGCGAGGACCTCCTCCACCCGGACGCCGGTGCTGGCGAACATGTCGCCGACGGCCAGCGGATCGACCACCTGGAACCGCCGCGACCGCTCGAGCACGCTCGCCAGGAGGTAGGGGACCCGCCGCAGGTCGGCCTTCGACTCGCTCAGGTCGAGGGCGGGAGTGACGGCCAGCCGGATCCGGGCGCGGCTCACCCGCGCGCCGTCCTCGGGCCGCGGCCCGGGCCGGTCGGGCGCCGGGATGAACACGGCCTCGGAGAATCCCTCCTCCACCCGGCGGATCCGGGCGTGCCCCAGCACGTCCTCGTAGCGCCCGAGCGGCTTGCCCGTCAGCGGGTGGAAGAACGTGGCGCCCTTCCGGAAGATGGTGAGCTCCTGGCCCACCTGCGCGCCCGCGGCCCGCCCCAGGTCCACGTAGACGATGTCGCCCTCGACGGAGACCACCAGCCCCTCCATCGGCTGGGCGGCCTTGATGAAGTCGGCCGCCATCAGCGCGAAGGTGGCCCCGATCCGGTCGGCCAGCCCGGCCCATGCCGGCGACGCCGCCGCCAGCGCGGCCAGCGCCAGGACGAGGACGGCGGGCGCGACCCGGCGGCTCATCAGAACGTGACCGACGGCTGGTGGACGCCGAAGACCGCGCGGAGGCGGTCGCAGATCTCGCCCAGCGTCGCCGAGGCGTCCACGGCCTCGACGAGGAGCGGCACCAGGTTCTCCGTGCCGCGGGCAGCCCGCTCCACGGCGTCCAGCGCCCGCCGCGCCCGGTCTCCGTCCCGGGACGCGCGGAAGCGCTCGACCCGCTGCCGGAGGGCCTCGGCCACCCCGGGGTCGAGCTGGAAGAGGTTGGCCGGCGGCGGGTCCTCCGTGACGAACTCGTTCACGCCCACCACCACGCGGGCCTTGTCCTCGACCTCGCGCTGCCAGCGGTAGGCCGCGTCCTGGATCTCCCGCTGCATGAACCCGATGGCCGCCACCGAGCCGCCCAGGTCGTCGATCCTGCGGACGTAGGCCTCGGCCGCCTCCTCGATGTCCCGCGTGAGCCGCTCCACGGCGAACGACCCGCCCAGCGCGTCGGCGATGTCGGCGACCCCGGACTCGAAGGCGAGCACCTGCTGGGTGCGGAGGGCGATGCGGACGGCCCGCTCGGTGGGCAGCGCCAGGGCCTCGTCCATGGAGTTGGTGTGCAGCGACTGGCAGCCCCCCAGCACCGCGGCCAGCGCCTGCACGGTCACCCGCACGATGTTGTTCTCCGGCTGCTGGGCGGTGAGCATGCTGCCGGCCGTCTGGGCGTGGAAGCGCAGCATCATGGAGCGCGGGTCGCGGGCGCCGAACCGCTCCTTCATGAGCCGCGCCCACAGGCGCCTGGCGGCCCGGAACTTCGCCACCTCCTCCAGCAGGTTGTTGTGCGCGTTGAAGAAGAAGGAGAGCTGGGGCGCGAACTCGTCCACCTGCAGGCCCGCCTCCAGCGCGGCCCGCACGTACGCCACGCCGTTGGCGAGGGTGAAGGCCACCTCCTGGACCGCCGTGCACCCCGCCTCCCGCATGTGGTAGCCGGAGATGGAGATGGTGTTCCACCGGGGCACCCGCTGCCGGCAGTAGGCGAAGACGTCCGTGACGAGCCGCATCGAGGGCCCCGGAGGGAAGATGTAGGTCCCGCGGGCCACGTACTCCTTCAGGATGTCGTTCTGGACGGTCCCGCTCAGGCGCTCGGACCCGATCCCCTGGCGCCGGGCCACCACGATGTACAGCGCCAGGAGGATGGCAGCGGTGGCGTTGATCGTCATCGAGGTGGAGACCCGGTCGAGCGGGATCCCCTCGAAGAGGTCCGCCATGTCGTCCACCGTGGCGATGGAGACGCCCACGCGTCCCACCTCGCCGGCCGCCAGCGGCGAGTCCGGGTCGTGGCCCATCTGGGTGGGCAGGTCGAACGCCACCGACAGCCCGGTCTGCCCCTGCTCCAGCAGGAACCGGTACCGCTTGTTGGTCTCGGCGGCCGAGCCGAAGCCGGCGTACTGCCGCATCGTCCACAGCCGCCCGCGGTACATCGTCGGGTGGACGCCGCGGGTGTACGGGTACTGGCCCGGGGCGCCCAGCTCCTGGTCGAGCCGCCCGGGCGGGAGGTCCTCCGGGCCGTACACGACCTTGAGGGGGGCTCCCCACGAGGTCGCGAACAGGCCGGGGCGCTGCGTGCGCTCCTGGTCGCTCACAGCGGGATGTTCCCGTGCTTCTTCGGGGGGTTGTCGTCGCGCTTGCCCGCCAGCAGCTCGAGCGCCGCGCAGAGCCGGGCCCGGGTGTCCCGGGGCTGGATCACCTCGTCGATGTAGCCCCGCTCCGCCGCCACGTAGGGGTTGGCGAACTTCTCCCGGTACTCGGCGATGCGGGCCTCCCTGAAGGCGGCCGCGTCGGCCGCCTCCTCCATCTCGCGGCGGTAGAGGATGTTCACGGCGCCGTCCGGCCCCATGACGGCGATCTCCGCCGTCGGGTAGGCGAAGTTGGCATCGCCGCGGATGTGCTTGGAGGACATGACGCAGTAGGCGCCCCCGTACGCCTTGCGGGTGATGACGGTGAGCTTGGGCACGGTGGCCTCGCAGAAGGCATAGAGCAGCTTGGCGCCGTGCTTGATGATGCCGCCGTACTCCTGCGCCGTCCCGGGCAGGAACCCGGGCACGTCCTCGAACGTGACCAGCGGGATGTTGAAGCAGTCGCAGAACCGGACGAAGCGGGCCGCCTTCACGGAGGCGTTGATGTCGAGGCAGCCGGCCAGGTGGGCCGGCTGGTTGGCGACGACGCCCACGGGGCGCCCGCCCAGGCGCCCGAAGCCGATGATGATGTTGGGCGCGAACGCCGCCTGGACCTCGAAGAAGTAGCGATCGTCCAGGACGGTGCGGATGATGTCCAGCATGTCGTACGGCTTGTTGGGCTGCTCCGGGACGACGTCCTGCAGGCTCTCGTCCCGGCGGTCCGGCGGGTCCACCGTGGGCCGGATGGGCGGGTCCTCCATGTTGTTCTGGGGGAGGAACGTCAGCAGCTCGCGGATGAGCGCCAGGCACTCCTCCTCGCTGTCGGCCGCGAAGTGCGCCACCCCGGACGTGGTCAGGTGAGTGGTGGCGCCCCCCAGCTCCTCGGCCGACACCGTCTCGTGGGTCACGGCCCGGATCACGTCCGGGCCCGTCACGAACATGTAGGAGGTCTTCTTCACCATCAGGGTGAAGTCGGTGATCGCCGGCGAGTAGACGGCGCCCCCGGCGCAGGGGCCCATGATGGCGGAGATCTGGGGCACGACGCCCGAGGCCAGGGTGTTGCGCAGGAAGATGTCGGCGTACCCGGCCAGGGAGACGACGCCCTCCTGGATGCGGGCGCCCCCGGAGTCGTTGAGCCCGATGATGGGCGCGCCCGTCTTCATCGCCAGGTCCATCACCTTGCAGATCTTCCGGGCGTACGCCTCCGACAGCGAGCCGCCGAAGACCGTGAAGTCCTGGGCGAAGACGAAGACCGGCCGCCCGTGGATCCGCCCGGACCCGGTGACCACCCCGTCTCCGGGGATCCGCTGCTGCTCCATGCCGAAGTCGTGGCACTGGTGGACGACGAACTTGTCGATCTCGAGGAACGAGCCGGGGTCCAGCAGCAGCTCGAGCCGCTCGCGGGCCGTCTTCTTGCCCGCCTTGTGCTGGCGCCTGATCCGCTCCTCCCCACCCGCCAGCTCGGCCTGCTCGTGCCGCCGGCGTAGCTCCTCGAAGCGCTCCTGGAGGGACATCAGGCTCCCGCGTTTAGAGGACTGGAGGATCGTCTACGATTTCCCGGGGGATTATAGGGACCGCTTGTCGACCAAGTCAATGAATTTATTGACTTTCGCCCGGGCCGCGCGAACAATTGAATTCCATGCCCCTCTGGGCCCTGATCGTCGTCGTCGCCTGTGTGGTCGCGGTCACGATCGCCCTCGTCCCGGCCCTGGTCGCCCTGCGTCGGGCCGGCGAGCGGGCGGACCGGGTCCTCGCCACGGCGGAGCGCGACCTCGGCCCGCTCCTGGGCGACGTCCAGGCGCTGGTCCGGGAGCTCCGGGGGCTCAGCCAGGAGGCCCGCGACGAGGTCAAGCGCGTGGGCGCGCTGACGGAGCGCGCCGAGCACGTGGCCGAGGGGCTGGGACGGCTTCTCACGGCCGTGTCGGGGCTGACCCGGGCGGGCCAGCTCATGGGCGTGGCCGCCGGCCTCAAGACCGGCATCGACGTGTTCCTTCACCGGCTTCGAAAGCACCAGGGAGACGACCATGAGTAGCGAGAGGAGCGACGCGGCGGGCTACGTCGGCTGGTTCCTCTTCGGCGCCGCCGTCGGCGCCGCGGTGGCGCTGCTGACCGCGCCCCGCACGGGGCGGGAGACCCGCGAGCTGCTGGCGGCCCGGGGCGGCGAGATGGCCAGGCGGGCGCAGGAGCTGGCGGGCGGCGCGCAGAGCCAGGCGGGTGAGTGGCTCGACAAGAGCCGGGAGCTGTTCGAGGAGCAGACCCAGCGGCTGATGAGCGCCTTCGAGGCGGGCAAGGAAGCGATGCGCGAGGAGATCCGCAAGTGGTCGACCTCCGCCCGTGGCTGAGGTCGAGCTGCCCGACCCCGAGGAGCTGGAGGACAGGCGCGACCGGACGTTCAGCCGCCGCGTCGCGCTGACCACCGCCGTCTACGCGGTGGTCCTGGCCATCGCCTCGCTGGGCGGCAACAACGCCATGAAGGAGATGCTTCTGGCCCAGCAGCAGGCGTCTGACCAGTGGGCCTTCTACCAGGCCAAGGTGATCCGGGAGCACCTCTACCGCGCGCAGCGGCTCAACCTGGAGGCGGCGCTGGCCGAGCCGGAGGCGTTGAAGGAGCCGCAGCGGGCCAGGCTCGCGGCCCTGGCGGCGCGCCACGCGGAGGAGGAGAAGCGCTATGCGGCCGAGAAGCGGGACATCGAGCGGGTGGCCCGGGCGCACGAGCACGAGCGGGACGTCAACCGGGACCGCGACCCCTACTTCGACTACGCCGAGGTGCTCCTGCAGATCGCCATCGTGACGGCCTCCGTCTCCATCCTGGCGACGTCGCGCCCCATGTTCTGGTTCTCGCTGGGGCTCGCCGTCCTGGGCACGCTGCTGACCCTCAACGGCTTCACCCTGCTGGTGAGGATCCCCCTCCTCCACGCCTCCTGAGGGCGGGCGGCCGGGCCCGCCGCCCCGCGTCCTCAGGCCCGGCGCCAGTCCAGCTTCGAGCCCAGCACGTGGTCGGCGATGAGGTTGCGCATCATCTCCACCGTGCCCCCGCCGATGGCGAACATCCGGGCGTCGCGGGCCATGCGCTCCAGCGGCAGGCTGCGCCCGTAGCCGGCGGCGCCGTGGATCTGCAGCGCCTGGTTCGTGACCGCCTGCGCCATCTCCGCCGCGAACGTCTTGGCCTTCGCGGCCTCCACGGCGTCGGGGAAGCCGCGGCCGGCCCTGACGGCGGCGCGGTGGATGAGCAGGCGAGCGGCGTCGAGCCCCACGGCCATGTCGGCCAGCTTCCACCGGATGCCCTGGAAGTCGGCGATGGGCCGGCCGAACTGCCGCCGCTGGCCCGCGTACCGGAGGGCCCGCTCCCAGGCGCCCTGCGCGAGCCCGAGCGCCACCGTCGCCGCCCCCAGGCGCTGGCCGTTGTACGCCCGCATGAGCTTCTTGAAGCCGTCGCCGGGCCCCACCAGCAGGTTCTCCCGGGGTACGTGGCATCCCTCGAAGTGCAGCTCCCCCTCCGGGATGCCGCGCAGGCCCATCATGGACTCCCGGCGTCCGATGCGGAACCCGGGCGTGTCGCGCTCCACCAGGATGCCGCCGATGCCGTCCGCGCCCGGCCGCCCGCCGAACCGGGCGAAGACCAGGTAGAGGCGGGAGGTGCCGGCGCCCGTGATGTAGTGCTTGTGCCCGTGGAGCACGAACCCGTCCGGCGTCTCCTCCGCCCGCGTCTCCAGGTCGGTGGCCGCCGAGCCCGCGTGGGGCTCGCTGATGGCGATGGCGGGCTTCTCGCCCTCCAGCACCCAGGGGAAGTAGCGCCGCTTCTGGGCCTCGGTGCCGTACGCGCGCAGGGCGCCCACCACGCCCAGGTTGCCCTCCACCACGATCCGGGCGGTGACGCCGCAGGCCCGCGCCACCTCCTCGATGGCCAGGACCACGTCGAGGACGGGCCGGTCCTGCCCCCCGTACTCGCGGGGGATCGTCAGGCCCATGAGCCCGGCGGCGACCAGCTCCTTGACGTTGTCCCAGGGATACTCCTCCCGCTCGTCCCAGCGCGCGGCACGCTGCGCGAACACGCCGTCCGCCAGATCGCGAGCCCGCGCCCGCAGCGCCTCCTGCTCGGGCGTCAGCTCGAAGTCCATCGGGCGGCCCCGCGGCCGTCGCGCATCAGAGGTGGATGGCCTGGCCCAGGGCCGCCAGCGTGGCCTCCAGCGCGGCTTCCGACAGGGTGGGGTGGGCGTGGATCGTGTGGATGATCTCCTCCAGGGTCGCCTCCAGGGTGCGGCCCACGGCGAACTCGTGGATCAGCTCCGTGGCCTCCGCGCCCAGGATGTGGACCCCGAGGATCTCGCCGCTGGCCTTGTCGGCCACCACCTTCACGAACCCCTCGGTCTCGCCCATCGCCACCGCCTTGCCGCTGGCGGTGAACGGGAACTTGCCCACGCTGACCTCGCGCCCGTTCTCCCTGGCCCGCGCCTCGGTCAGGCCGATGGAGGCCACCTGGGGCCGGCAGTAGGTGCAGGAGGGAACGCTGGTGTAGTCCAGCGGGCGAGGCTGCCGCCCGGCGATGGCCTCGGCCGCCACCACGCCCTCGGCCATGGCCTTGTGGGCCAGCAGCGGCGGGCCCGCCATGTCGCCGATGGCCCAGACGCCCTTCACGGAGGTCTCCATCCGGGGCGAGACGGCCACGAAGCCCCGGTCCATCTTCACCCCGAGCGCCTCGAGCCCGATGCCCTCCACCCGGGCGGCCCGGCCCACGGCCACGAGCACCTGCTCGGCCTCCAGCCGGCCCGCGTCGGTCTCCACCACGACGCCGGGCCCGCCCGGAGCCGCCGACAGCACCTTCACGCCGGTCTTGATGGCGATCCCCCGGCGGCCCAGGCTCCGGGCGAGGTGCGTGGATACCTCCTCGTCCTCCACGGGCAGGATGCGCGGCAGGGCCTCCAGGAGCGTCACCTGCGTGCCGTAGGCGGCGAACACGTCGGCGAACTCCACGCCCACCGCGCCGGCCCCGATCACGATCAGGGAGCGGGGCCGCCGCTCCTGGCGGACAGCGCCGTTGGACGAGATGACCAGCTTCTCGTCGATGGCGACGCCGGGGAGCGACTTCGGCTCGGAGCCGGTGGCCAGGATGACGGCCCGCGCGGCCTCGATGGTGTCGCGGGCGCCGCCCGGGCCCGCGACCTCCACCACGCCCGGGCCCCGCAACGCGCCGCGCCCTGGCACGAGCGTGATCCTGTTCTTGCGGAACAGGTACTCGACGCCCTTGGCCATCCGGTCGGCCACGGCGCGGCTGCGCCGGACCGCCTCGGCGTAGTCGGGCTCGACGCCCTGGACCCGGACACCGAAGTCCGCCGCCCGCCCGAAGAGGTGGACCACCTCGGCGCTGCGCAGGAGCGCCTTGGTGGGGATGCAGCCCCAGTTCAGGCACACGCCGCCGGGCCGGTCGTCCTCCACGGCGGCGACGCTGAGGCCGAGCTGGGCGCACCGGATGGCGGCCACGTAGCCGCCGGGGCCGGTGCCCACGATCGCAACGTCAACCCTGTGCATTCCCATGATCCTGCTCGCGTGACTGGTGGGTGTGAGGCAGCCGGGCGTGCGCGCGGCGCCCCCGTGCGCCCGCGGCGACGGGGCTCACAGCAGCAGCCGGAGTGGCTCCTCGAGGAGCCGCTTCACGTCCTGCAGGAACCGCGCGCCCATGGCCCCGTCCATCACGCGGTGGTCGCAGGACAGGGTCATCGCCATGCGCCGGCCCACGCCCAGGCCCTCGCCGTCCACGACCGGCACCCGCCGGACGGAGCCGACCGCCAGGATGGCCCCCTCCGGGGGATTGATGATGGCCGAGAACTCGGCGACGTCGTACATGCCGAGGTTGGAGACGGAGAAGGTGGCGCCGCTCAGCTCGTTGGCCCGCAGCTTCCGCGCCCGGGCCCGCTCGACCAGGTCGCGCGATTCCACCGCGATCCGGGTCAGCGGCTTGACGTGGCAGTCGCGCAGCACGGGGGTGATCAGCCCCTCGTCCAGCGCCACCGCGATCCCGATGTGGACGCGGTGGTGCACCCGGATCGAGTCGCCCTGGAAGGAGGCGTTGACCCCCGGATGCCGCAGGAGCGCCAGGGCGCAGGCGCGCACGACCAGGTCGTTGACCGAGATCTTCGGCTGCCCTTCCAGCCCGTTGAGCTGCTCGCGCAGCTCCCAGGCCCGGTCCATCGCCACCTCGCCGGTGACGTAGAAGTGGGGCACCGGGGCCTTGGCGAGCGGCATGCGCCGGGCGATGGCCGCCCGGATGGAGGTGAGCGGACGGTCCTCGTACTCCGGGCCGGCCGCCGCCGGGGCCACCGCGGGGGCCGCCGCGGGCGCGGCCGCCGGGCG
>JBBIOF010000074.1:0-9265 GCA_037443505.1 Candidatus Rokuibacteriota bacterium | reverse complement strand
GCGGGGCGGCGCGCCGGCCCCGCCCGGGCGGGATCAGCGGGGCGACGCCTCGGCCGCCGGAGCGGTCGCCCCGTCCGAGCGGAGCTCGCGGGGGAGGTTCCGGCGGTCCAGCGGCCCGTACGTGGTGAGCGCCAGCCGCTCCTCGTCCAGCAGCTGGCTGACCAGGGCCTGCACCTCCTCGTGCCGGACGGCGTCGATGGCGGCCAGCATGGCGTCCATGGTGAGGAAGGAGCCGAAGTGCATCTCGTGCTTGGCCAGCCGGTTCATGCGGCTCGAGGTGGATTCCAGCGACAGCATCAGGCTGCCCTTGAGGTGCTCCTTGGCCCGGGTCAGCTCGTCGGTCGAGATCCCGTCCTTCTTGAGGGCGCGGATCTCCTTCAGGATGGACTTGAGCACCTTGGAGAAGTTGGCCGCCTCCGTCGCCGCGTAGACGTAGAGCGTCCCGGTGTCCCGGAACGCCTGCAGCCCCGAGTGGATGGAGTAGACCAGCCCCTGCCGCTCCCGCACCTCCTGGAAGAGGCGCGAGGACATGCTGCCGCCGATGACGTCGTTGAGCACGAACAGGGCATACCGCTCCGGCGCCCCATGGCGGAGGCCGGGGAAGCCCATCACCACGTGCACCTGCTCCAGCCCCTTGTGCACGATGTTCACGCCGGCCCTCATGACGGGCGGCGGGTCCGGCCGCTCGGCGGGCAACCGCCCGAAGCCGTTGAAGCGCCCGCCGAAGAGGTCCACCACCTGGTCGTGGGTCACGTTTCCGGCCACGGCGATGATGATCTTCGGCGGCACGTACTGCTCGAGGAAGTGGGCGTGCACCGCCTCCCGGCCGTAGGCGCTCACGGCCTCCCGGGAGCCCAGGATGGGGCGCCCCAGCGGGTGCCCCGCCCACACGTGGGCGGAGAAGAGGTCGTGGATCAGGTCGTCCGGCGTGTCCTCCACCATCTTGATCTCCTGCAGCACCACCGACTTCTCCCGCTCGAGCTCCTCGGCGTCGAACAGGGGATGCAGCAGGATGTCCGTGAGCAGGTCCACGGCCAGCGGCAGGTGCTCGTCCAGCACCTGCACGTAGAAGCAGGTGTGCTCCTTGGTGGTGAAGGCGTCCATCTGGCCGCCCACCGAGTCCATGGTCCGGGCGATGTCCTCGGCGCTCCGGGTGGCCGTGCCCTTGAACACCAGGTGCTCGATCAGGTGGGACATGCCCGCGCGGTCGTCGGCCTCGTGGCGCGACCCCGTCTCCACCCAGACCCCGACGGCGACCGACCGCACGTGGGGCATCCGCTCGGTGACGACGCGGATCCCGTTGGGCAGGACGCTCTTCCGGTACTCTTCAGTCACGGGGAGGGTTCGCCGCATTCGGGTTCTTGAGCTTCTCCCTGCCCGCCAGCGCCGGCTGCTCCCGCAGCGCCATCTTGCGGGACAGGCGCATCTTGCCGCTGCCATCGATCTCGATGACCTTGACCGCCACCTCGTCGCCCTCCGACAGCACGTCCTGCACGGACCGGATGCGCGACTCGGCGATCTGCGAGATGTGGAGCAGGCCCTCGGTGTTGGGAATCACCTCCACGAAGGCGCCGAACTCCACGATCTTCTTCACCTTGCCCACGTAGATCCGGTCCAGCTCCACCTCGCGGCAGATGTCCTGGATGATGGCCACCGCCTTCTGGACGGACTCGCTGTCGGGCGAGAAGACCGTGACGCGGCCGTCGTCCTCCACGTCGATCTTGGTGCCGGTCTGCTCCTGGATGCCGCGGATGACCTTGCCGCCGGGGCCGATGATCTCGCGGATCTTGTCGGTCTTGATCTTGATGGTGACGAACCGGGGCGCGTAGGGCGAGATGTCAGGCCGCGGCTTCTCGATGACCTCGCGCATCTTGGCCAGGACGAAGAGCCGGGCCTCCCGCGCCTTCTCCAGCGCCGTCCGCATGATGTCGATGCTGACGCCGGAGATCTTGATGTCCATCTGGAGCGCCGTGACGCCCCGCTCCGTGCCGGCGACCTTGAAGTCCATGTCGCCGTAGTGGTCCTCGGTCCCCATGATGTCCGTGAGGATGCCGACCCGGTCGCCCTCCTTGACGAGCCCCATGGCGATCCCCGCCACGTGGCGCTTGAGGGGCACGCCGGCGTCCATCAGGGCCAGCGAGGCGCCGCACACCGTGGCCATGGAGGACGAGCCGTTGGACTCCAGGATGTCGGAGACCACCCGGATGGTGTACGGGAACTCCTCCTTGGGGGGCAGGAGCGGCTCCACCGCCCGCTCGGCCAGGGCGCCGTGCCCGATGTCCCGGCGCGACGGCGAGCCGAAGCGGCGCACCTCGCCCACCGAGAACGACGGGAAGTTGTAGTGCAGCATGAAGTGCCGGTAGAACTCCCCCTCCAGCGCCTCGATCTTGAGCTCGTCCGCCTTGGTCCCCAGGGTGGCCGCCACGAGCGCCTGGGTCTCGCCTCGGGTGAACAGGGCCGAGCCGTGGGCCCGCGGCAGGTAGGAGACCTCGATGGAGATGGGCCGGATCTCGTCGACCTTCCGGCCGTCGACCCGGACCCCACGCTCGACGATCATCCGCCGGACCTCGGCCGCTTCCACCGCCTCGAAGGCCGCCCGCGCCAGGCCCTTCTTCGCCTCGTCGGCACCCAGCCGCGCCCACACGTCCTCGAACACGCGATTGACGGCGTCCGCCCGGGCCTGCTTGTCGTGAACGGCCAGGGCCGCCCCGATCCGGTCGGCGGCCAGCTCCCGCACCCGGGCCTCGAGCTCGGGATCCCGGCCGGCCGAGGGGTCGAACGCCCACCGCGGCTTCGCCGCGCGCGCGATCAGGTCCCGCTGCATCCGGGCCAGCCGCCGGCACTCCTCGTGTCCGAAGGCGATGGCCTGGAGCATGGTCTCCTCGGGAACCTCGTTGGCGCCGGCCTCCACCATGAGCACCGCGTCCTCGGTACCCGCCACCACCAGTTCCAGGGCCGACACGGTCTGCTCCGCGGTGGTGGGGTTGGCGACGAACCGGCCGTCCACGTATCCCACCCGGACGGCCCCCACGGGCCCGTCGAACGGGATGCCGGACAGGCAGAGGGCGGCCGAGGCGCCGTTCATGGCCAGGATGTCGGGGTCGTTGTCCTGGTCCCCGGAGATGGCCAGGCAGATCACCTGGACCTCGTTCCGGAAGCCGTCGGGGAACAGGGGCCGGATGGGGCGGTCGATCAGGCGGGAGGTCAGGATCTCCTTCTTGACGGGCGCCCCCTCGCGCTTGAAGAAGCCGCCGGGGATGCGCCCGCCGGCGTACGCGCGCTCCCGGTACTCGACCGTGAGGGGGAAGAAGTCGGTCCCTTCCTTGGCGGTCCTGGTGGCCACGCAGGTGGCGAGCACCATGGTGCCGCCGTAGCGCACGACCACCGCACCCTCGGCCTGCTTGGCCACCTTCCCCGTCTCGATGGAAAAGGTGCGGCCACTGATCTCGATCTCGACGGTATGGATCATACGAACGTCTGTCCTCGCGTGTCGGCCGGAATCCGGCGAACGCCATGTCGGGCGGGCTGTCTCGGCACCCGCCGCTGGGCCCCCGGAACCCTTCCGTCCGAGGACCAGTCGTTAAGGGGGGAACCCGTCAACGACGGATTCCGAGCTTCTCGGTGATGGTCCGGTACCGCTCGGCGTCCTTGCGCCGCAGGTACTCGAGGAGGCTCCTCCGCTTGCCGATGAGCATCAGAAGGCCCCGGCGAGAGTGGTGGTCCTTCGCGTGCTGCTTGAAGTGCTCGGTCAGGCTGTTGATGCGCTCGGTGAGGAGCGCGATCTGGACCTCGGGAGAGCCCGTATCGCCCTCGTGAACCCGGAACTGCTCGATCAGGCTCTTCTTCTTGTCGACGGTCAGCGGCATCGGGAGGACCTCCTCCAATCGCCAGGTCCCGAGGAGGGGTCCCTCCCCGCGGACTGGTTCAAAAATGCTTGTTTTGTCAACAATTACGCACCAGATGTTACCACCCTGGAGCCCCCAAGTAAAGCCGACATTCAGAGGCAGGCCCGGGCCGCCGCGATGTCCTGCTCGATCTGTCGCCGCAGGGCTTCAACATCGGGGAAGCGGCGCTCGTCCCTGAGGCGCTGGACGAAGCTAAGCCGCAGGGGGCCGTCGTAGAGAACGCCTGAGAAATCGAGGAGATGCGCCTCGATGACCGTGGTCCGCTCGCCGAACGTGGGGCGGGTACCGACGTTGACCACAGCCGGGTGGCGGGCCCCGCCTGTCTCGGCATATGCCGCGTAGACTCCCGCGGCGAGCAGGAGGGGGAGGCTCGTCTCGAGGTTCGCCGTCGGGAACCCCAGGGCCCTGCCCCGGCCAGCCCCCCGCACCACTCGCCCGACCAGGGAGTATGACCGCCCGAGGTGCCGGCCCGCCAGCTCGACGTCCCCCCGGGCAAGGGCGGCCCGGATACCGGTGGAGGAGACCTGGACCCCATCGACGTAGAGCGGCGGCACCACGTGCGTGGTGAACCCCAGGCGCTCGCCCAGGGCCTCCAGCAGGCGGGGGTTGCCTCGGGCGCCGCGGCCGAACGTGTGGTTGAAGCCGACCACGACCTCCCGGGCCCGCAGCCTCCCGAGCAGCACGTCCTTGACGAAGGCCTCGGCCTCCGTGGCGGCGAGCGAGGGCGTGAACGCGAGGACAACTGCCGTCTCGATCCCGGTCGCGGCGATCAGCCCCAGGCGATCCTCCAGCGTGGTGATCGGCGCGGGAGCCAGATCGGGGCGGAGCACCTGCATGGGGTGGGGGTCGAAGGTGCACGCGAGCGCCTCCAGGCCGCTCTCGCGCGCCACCCGGACGGCGGCCTTCAGGATGGACTGGTGGCCGAGGTGGACGCCGTCGAAGACGCCCAGCGCCACCGCCGAGACCGGCCCGTCAGGCGGGACGGACTCGAGATCCCGGATGATCCGCATGGAAGATCCGCACGGGCCTGACCCACCGGCCGCCCGCGATGGACTCACCCACCCCGAGGAAGCCGCCGCCCACCAGATGGACCGCCACCAGGCCGCCCGGACGCTCCCCCGCCCCCCGTCCTTCCACCGGCTGCCCGTTGAGGAACGAGACCGCCGTCCGAGCCTCCAGGTGCACGGCCGGCCACGCGGCCAGAGCTGACTCCGGAGGCAGGACCCTCGCCCAGATCTCTTCGGGCGGGGTCCGGCCGATGTCGCCGGACGGCAGGGCACCCGCCAGGCCGAAGGGACCCACCCGGGCCCTCGTCAGGCGCTCCACGGCTCCGCCGCATCCCATGGCCGCACCGAGATCGGCCGCGAGGACGCGGACGTAGGTCCCCTTCCCGCAGACGACCCTCAAGGTCGCCCGCGGCGGGTCCGCCGCCTCGACGGTGATCGCGTGCACGACCACCTCTCGAGCCTGCCGCGGCACCTCGCGCCCCTCCCGGGCCAGCTCGTAGAGCCGCCGGCCCTCGTGGTGGACGGCCGAGTACATGGGGGGAACCTGCTTGATCCGTCCCACGAAGCGGCGCGTGGCCCTGGCGAGGTCCTCGGCCGTGAAGGCGGGGGCCGGCGCCTCGGCAAGCACCCGGCCCGTGAGGTCGTGGGTATCGGTGGTGATCCCGAACCTGACGACGGCCACGTACTCCTTGTCCTGGTCGGTGAGGTACGGGGTGAGCTTGGTGGCCTCGCCGATCAGGACGGGCAGGACGCCCACGGCCCCGGGGTCCAGCGTCCCCGCGTGCCCGACCCTGCGCACCCTGAGCCGGCGCCGCACCAGGCTGACCACGCCGAACGAGGTCAGGCCGGCCGCCTTGTCCACGACCAGGACGCCCGAGCGCACGGCGCTCATCCCCTTCCGTCGAGCGCCGCGCGCACGGCCTCGAGGACCGCCCTGGTGGCGGCCTGCAGGGAGCCGGGAATGGTACAGCCCGCCGCGTTGGGGTGCCCCCCACCGCCGAACCGTGCGGCGATGCGGCTCACGTCCACCTCTCCCTTGCCCCGGAGGCTCACCTTGACCTGGCCGTTGCGCTCCCGCATCAGGCACGCCACCCGCACCGACGCCACCGAGCGCGGGTAATTCACCAGGTCCTCGGCCTCGACGAAGGATTCCGGCACGGACCCGGCCGGCAGCGCCAGCCACCCGATCTGCCCGTCCCCGCTCACCTCGATCCGGCTCAGGGCCTCGCCCAGCCAGCGGAGGGCCTCCGGCCGCCGCTGCTCGTAGAGCCGGCCGGCGACGAAGGCGGGATCCGCCCCGGCCGAGACCAGGGCCGCCGCCACCCGGAAGGTCTCGGGTGTCACGTTCGAGTACCGGAACGAGCCCGTGTCGGTGTGGATGGCGGTGAAGAGGTTGGTGGCGATGGGGGGAGTGATCGGAACTCCCAGCCCGAGGAGCAGGGCGTACACCATCTCGCCGGTCGCCGCGGCCGCGGGCTCGATCCAGTTGACGTCACCGTAGCGCCGGTTGTCGGGATGGTGATCGATGTTCAGGACCCTCGCCCCCGCCGCGCGCGCCTGCTCGATCAGCCCCTCGGTCCGGCCCGGATCGGGACAGTCGGCGGAGACGACCACGTCGAAGCGCCCGTCCACCCGGGCCAGCGCCTGGTAGCGCTCCACGCCCGGCAGGAACCCGAGGAACGCGGGCGCCGGGTGCGGTCCGCCGCACGTCACCGCCCACCCCCGATCGGCCAGGGCCAGCCCCAGGCCCAGCAGGGCACCCAGCACGTCGGCGTCGGGGTGCACGTGGCCGAGCATCAGGGCACGCCCGCCCGGGGGCCTCAGAGCCGCCAGGACGTCGGCGGGAACGTGGAGCGTCATGACCGCCCCTGGCCTCCGGTCCCCAGGTCCTTGAGCAGCTCCTGGATGCGGGCGGCGTGCTCCATCGAGCGGTCGGGGCGGAAGTCGAGCTCCGGCGTGACGCGCAGGTCCAGGTGCTCGCGGAGCCAGCTCCGGACGAACCCGCGGGCGCTCCGCAGGGCGGTCAGCGAGGCCCTCCACTGCGCCTCGTCCCCGAGCACGGAGACGAAGATCCGGGCCAGCCTGAGGTCCCGGCTGGTCTCCACCTCCGTCACCGTGACGAAGCCCAGCCGGGGGTCCTTCAGCTCCCGCTGCAGGAGCAGCGAGATCTCCTCCTTGATGAGCTGGTTCACCCGGTCGAGCCGCTTGCCCTGCATTCAGAGGATCTCCACCGTCATGTCGATGACGGAGCCGTCCACGTTGGCCTCGATGAAGTCCAGCGCCTTGGAGACCACCTCGTTGGCGTGCCGGGGGTCGTGCGAGACGCAGGCGACGGCCAGGGTGGTGCGCTGCCAGGTGTCGTGGTGGTCCACCTCGGCGACGGCCACCTCGAACCGGTGGCGCACCTTTTCCTTCAGTCCCTTGAGGACGTGCCGCTTGCCCTTGAGGGAGTCGACCTCGGGGAGGTGCAGCTCCACCGTGCCGAGGGCCACGCGCGCGACGGGCATGGGGCGTCGCCGGCGCCGCTCAGAGCGTGCGGGCGACCTCCTCGGTCGTGAAGGCCTCCAGGATGTCCCCCGGCTGGATGCCGCCGACGCCGTCCACGCCGATGCCGCACTCGAGCCCGGCCAGGACCTCGCGGACATCGTCCTTGAACCGCTTGAGCGAGCCGATGGTGCCCTCGCCCACCACGGTGTCGCCGCGGCGGACGCGCACCCTGGCCCCGCGCACGATCTTGCCGTCCTGCACGTACGACCCGGCCACCGGCCCGAGCTTCGAGATGACGAAGATCTGGCGCACCTGGGCCCGTCCCAGGATGGTCTCGCGGATCTCGGGGGCCAGCATCCCGGCCAGCGCCGCGCGGACGTCGTTGATGGCCTCGTAGATCACGTTGTAGGTCTTGACGTCCACGCCGTTGGCCTGGGCCTGGGTCGCCGCCTTGGGCTCGGGCTTCACGTTGAAGCCCAGCACGATGGCGTTGGAGGCCGAGGCCAGCATGACGTCGCTCTCGGTGATGGCACCCACCGAGCTGTGGATGACCTTCAGCTTCACCTCGTCCGTGCTGAGCCGCTCCAGGGACTCCGTCAGGGCCTCCACGGAGCCCTGCACGTCGGCCTTGAGCACCAGGCGGAGCTCCTTCACCTCGCCCGTCTGGATCTGCCGGTGCAGGCTCTCCAGCGTGACGCGCTGGGCCGCCTTGACCTTGGCCTTCTCCTTCTCCTGGCGCATGGCCGCGATCTGGCGGGCCTTGCGCTCGTCCGAGACCGCCACCAGCACGTCGCCGGACGCCGGCACGCCCGACAGGCCCAGGACCTCCACCGGGTCCGACGGCCCGGCGGACTTCACCTTCTTGCCTGCCGGGTCGATGAGGGCCCGGATGCGGCCCGAGTGGGCCCCCACCACCACCGCGTCGCCCTCCCGCAGGGTCCCGTTCTGGACCAGCACCGTGGCCACGGGGCCCCGGCCGCGGTCGAGCCGGCTCTCGATGATGACACCCTTGGCCGCCCGGTTGGGGTTGGCCTTGAGCTCCAGGATCTCGGCCTGGAGCGCCGTCATCTCCAGGAGCTGGTCGATGCCGGTGCCCTTCTTGGCCGAGGTGGGGACGAAGATCGTCTGGCCGCCCCACTCCTCCGGCACCAGCCCGTAGTTGCTGAGCTCCCGCTTGACGCGCTCGGGATCGGCGTCCGGCTTGTCGATCTTGTTGACCGCCACGATGATGGGCACGTTGGCCGCCCGCGCGTGGTTGATCGCCTCGACGGTCTGGGGCATCACGCCGTCGTCCGCCGCGACCACCAGGATGACGATGTCCGTGGCCTGGGCGCCCCGGGCGCGCATGGCCGTGAACGCCTCGTGGCCCGGCGTGTCCAGGAACGTCACCTTGCCGTGCGACGTCACCACCTGGTAGGCGCCGATGTGCTGGGTGATCCCGCCGAACTCCTTCTCGGCGACCTTCGTCCGCCGGATGGCGTCCAGCAGCGACGTCTTGCCGTGGTCGACGTGGCCCATGACCGTGACCACGGGGGGCCGCAGCACGAGCTGGGAGGTATCGACCTCCTCCTCCTCGATCAGCTCGCCCTCGACGGAGCGGATCTCCACGTCGAACCCCAGCCGGTCCCCCACCAGCCTGGCCTCGGTGGGATCGAGCAGGTCGTTCACCATCCGCATGACGCCGAGTTCCAGGAGGGCCTTGATGACCTCGCCCGACTTGCGCCGCATCTTCTCGGCCAGCTCGGCCACCGTGACCGACTCCGGCACCCGGATCGTCTCCCGGCGGGCCTCCGCGGCGGGCGCCTCCGCCGCGGCGGCGGCCGGCGCCGGCGCGGGCTCGGAGACGACCGGCTTCGGGGGCGGGAC
>JBBIOF010000073.1:0-9269 GCA_037443505.1 Candidatus Rokuibacteriota bacterium | reverse complement strand
GGCCTCGAGCGGCACGCCCAGCTCGTCGGCCACGATCTGGGCCAGCGCCTCGCGCGCCTCCTGCCCCTGCTCCGTGACGCCGCTCAGCACGGTCACCGCGCCCGAGGGCTCCAGCCGGACCGTCGTGCCCTCCTGGCCGGAGATGGGCGCCCCGCCGATCCCGTAGAACTGGGCGCCCGGCCCGGTGGTGTCGAGGAAGCAGGCCACGCCGATGCCCACCGCGCGCCCGGCGGCGCGGGCCGCCGCCTGCTCGCGGCGCAGCTCGCGGTACCCCGCCACCTCGGCCAGCCGCTCGAGCGCCGCGTGGTAGCTGCCGCTGTCGTAGACGTTGCCGGTGACGGAGGTGTACGGGAACTCCTCGGGCCGGACCAGGTTGCGGCGCCGGACCTCGAGGGGGTCGAGCCCCAGGTCGCGGGCCACCAGGTCGAGCATGCCCTCGGTCACCGCCGCCGCGATGGGGTGGCCCACCGCGCGGTACTGCGAGGTCACCACCTTGTTCTGCGCCACCACCCGGAGCGAGGCCTCGTAGTGGCGGATGCGGTAGGGGCCGGGGAGCAGGCGCAGCACCTGGCCGCCCTCCACCACCGAGGAGCGCGGGTACGCCGAGTACGGCCCCACGGCGGCGGTGATCTCCGCACGCATGGCCGTGACGGTCCCGTCGGCCTCGGCCGCCACCTCCACGCGCACCGCCTGCTCGCGGGCATGGATGTCGGAGAGGAACGACTCGCGCCGGGTGGCCACGAACTTCACCGGGCGGCCCAGCAGGACGGCCAGGGCGACCGTGGCCATGTCGTCCTGGTAGACGTGGATCTTGATCCCGAAGCTCCCGCCCACGTCGGGCGCCACCACGCGCACCCGGTGCTCCGGCAGGCCGAACAGGTCGGCGAGCACCGCCTGCATCATGTGCGGGACCTGCGTGGACACCCACACCGTCAGCGCCCGGGTGGACGGCTCGAAGTCCGCCACGAGGCCGCGCGGCTCCAGGGGCACCCCGGTGTGGCGGCCGATGCGGAACGTCCGCTCCCACCTCCGGTGGGCGCGCGCGAACGCCGCCGCGGCGTCGCCGCCGGCCAGGCGGGTCTCGTAGATGAGGTTGTCACCCAGCTCCGGGTGGATGAGCGGCGCCCCGGGAGCCAGCGCCGCCTCCGGGCTCAGCACCGGGGGCAGCGGCTCGTACTCGACCCTCACCAGCTCCGCCGCGTCCACCGCCGCCGCGCGCTCGAGGGCCGCCACCGCCGCCACCGGCTCGCCCACGCAGCGCACCCGGTCCAGGGCCAGCGGCACCATGGCACCCGTCTTCATGCCCCGGTAGTGGAGGAGGACGCCCCGGTAGGGCTTGCACAGCCGGGCGGCCTCGGCGCCCGTGAGGACACCCACCACGCCGGGGGCCCGCCGGGCCGCCTCCACGTCGAGCGCCGCGACGCGGGCGTGGGCGTGGGGGCTCCGCACGAAGGCCACGTGGACCATGCGCGGGAGCACGATGTCGTCCACGTAGCGGCCGCGGCCGGCGAGCAGGCGGGGATCGTCCGGACGCTTGACGCTGGAGCCGACGAGGGCCATGGGCGCCCCGCATATTACTCCGGACGGTGGGGAAACTCATAGCACGCCACAGCCGCGCGGCCTCGCTCTTCAGGGCGGTGCTGGGTCTGACTTCGCCCTTGGTCCCGGCGAGCCACATCACTTTCCGCCCTTCCCGGTCACACACGGTGCTGATGAAGTCTGGATAGTACTGCCGCGGCCGGTTGCTCTCGTAGCAGGTCACCGAGAACCCGAGACGCTCGTTCTCGAAGTCCCGCACGACGTCGTCCGCGCGGTCGAGAAAGTCCGCAAATCGCGTCTCGAGACCCGAGGGCCTTGCGCCCCCCGTCGCGATCGAACCACCACTCCAGGAGCCGCCGGGTGACCTGCCGACGACGCCGGCGATCCTGCCCTTCACGTCCTTCGCCGAGGCGAGGAACCGCATGGACGGCCGCCGGCCCGGGACCCGCCGCGAGCGCCCACCAGGCAAGAGTTCGTCCTGGGCGTCAGGCTCGCGGAAGGCGTCGCAGATGACGACGCGGTCGACGACGTCAGCCATGGCTCAGCGCACCGATCCCCTGTCACGAAACGGTCGGCCGCGCTCAGCCTGCCGTCGCCAGCGTGACCGACAACGGATCCTGAACGTGCTTCGAAGCATCCAGAATCTCGAACCGGACGATGCCCCGTCGTAGCCGAAGTCGGCAATCACGCCCGGTCGCACTTCGTCGCTCTCCTTGATCCGCTCGTCTCGGAGCGAGATCACCATCGTGTCGGTTTCTCTGTTGTACTGAATTTTCACGTCGTGCCTCCCGTCAGATACTTCTCGATCTTCGAGCTCTTGTACATGGTCACCCCGACCGTCTCGTACGCCCGCTCCTCGACCACCACGCAAAGCACCATGGGCTGCCGCAGCGTCTCATCATGACGCCTGCGGACCAGGATCTCCCGGCAGCCTCGGCCCGTGAGCCGCCGCTCGGGGGCTTCCAGCGTGCGTTCCGCCTCCACGCGGTCGACCTCCGGTCGCGCAGGCTCGCCTGCGCATGGGCGGTCCAGCGTACCGGCTTCATGTCAGGTCCCGCACGACGGCCGACTCGCTGCCGTACACGTCCACCACCTTCACCGCCACGCGCTTGTAGCCGCGCACCGGGAAGGGCTCGGAGGTGAGCCTGAGCGTGAACTCCTCCGGGTCCACCACTCGATCGCAGCACTCCGGGGTCGAAGATCAGACGGGACACCGGGAGACAGCGTGAGCGCCAGCATGTTGATTGACTCGGGCCGGGTGCCGGCGGCCCGGCCGGGGTGGGCCGGATGCAGGCCATTGACAGCACGCGGCCCGGTATCTATGATCCCGGCACCTCGCCCATGATGCCGGCGCACTACCGGCCAGGAGGTTGACCATGACCGCCCTCTCCCGGCGCGAGTTCCTCCGTCTCTCCGGCGCTGCCCCGGCCGTCGTCGCCCTCCGGCCCGGGCCGGCCTTCGCCCAGGGAGGCGACACCATCAAGATCGGCTTCCCCATCCCGCTCACCGGCCCCTACGGCGCGGAGGCGGCCGACCAGCAGGCGGGCGCCACGCTGGCGGTCGAGGAGGTCAACGCCCGGGGCGGCCTGCTGGGCCGGAAGGTCGAGCTGCTCGTCCGCGACGACCAGCTCAAGCCCGGCGTGGGCGCCCAGCGGACCAAGGAGCTGATCGAGAACGAGAAGGTGCACTTCGTCATCGGCGGGCTGTCGGCCGCCGTCCAGATGGCGATCAACGAGCAGACGAAGAAGGCGAAGATCATCTACGTCTCCATCAGCCAGTCCAACGAGATCACGGCCCGGCCGGACTGGAGCCCCTACACCTTCCACGAGGCCATCAACCCCTACATGACCTCGCAGGTGGTGGGCGGCTGGGCAGTGCGGAATCTCGGCAAGAAGATGTACGTGCTCTACGCCGACTACGCCTTCGGCCACCAGCTCCGCGACGGCTTCAAGGTGGCGGCCGAGAAGGGCGGGGGCGCCGTGGTGGGGGCCGACCCGCACCCGCTGGGCGCCACCGACTACTCGGCGCTCTTCCCCCGCGTGCAGGCCGCCCGCCCCGACGTGCTGGTGCTGGCCAACTTCGGCAAGGACCAGCTCAACTCGGTCAAGCAGGCGGCCAACTTCGGGCTCAAGGCCCAGATGAAGGTCGTCTGCCCCGTGTTCCTGGGCACCATCCGCCGCGAGGGCGGCCCCGACGTCTTCGAGGGGGTGTACGGCGGGACCACCTTCTACTGGGAGCTGGCCTCCACCATCCCGTCCGCGAAGCGGTTCGTGGAGGCCTTCCAGAAGAAGAACGGCCGGCCCCCCTTCGACTACGCGGGCTACGCCTACAGCGGCACGCGCCTGCTGCTGGAGGCCGTGGAGCGGGCGAAGTCGCTGGAGGCCGACAAGGTCATCCGGGCCCTCGAGGGCCACACCTACGACCACTACAAGGGCAAGCAGTGGATCCGGAAGTGCGACCACCAGTCCTTCCAGGACGTCTACATCGTCCGGTCCCGCAAGCCGCAGCAGGGCGAGTGGGGCCTCTTCGAGATCGTGGCCCGGACGGAGGCCAGCGAGTCGCTCGAGCGGACCTGCAAGGAGCTGGGGCACGCCTGAGCCCGTCCCGTAGCGCCCGTGCCTGACCTCTCGCCGGCGGTCCTCGCCCCCCAGCTCTTCACGGGGCTGGTGCTGGGGGGCATCTTCGTCCTGCTGGCCACCGGCCTCAGCCTGATCTTCGGGCTGATGACCGTGGTGAACTTCGCCCACGGCTCCCTCTACATGCTGGGCGCCTACTTCGGCTTCTTCCTGCTGGGGCTCACCGGGAGCTTCTGGGCCGCCCTGGCCCTGGCGCCCCTGCTGGTGGGCGTGGTGGGCCTGGTGGTGGAGCGCTTCATGGTCCGCCGGCTCTACGGCCGGAGCATCGACGACCCGCTCCTGCTCACCTTCGGCCTGTCGCTGGTGCTGGTGGAGCTGGCGCGGCTCGTGTGGGGCAAGATGGGCCTCACCCTCGACCCGCCGCCGGCGCTGGCCGGCGCCGTGGACCTCGGCTTCATGGTCTTCCCCGCCTACCGGCTCTTCGTCATCGGCGTGACCGCAGCCGTCCTCACGGGCCTCTGGCTCTTCCTGGAGCGGACGAACGTCGGGCTCGTCATCCGCGCCGGCTCGCGGGACCCGCTCATGGTGCGCGCCCTCGGCATCGACGTGAGCCGCGTCTGGCTGCTGGTCTTCGGGATCGGGTCGGCGCTGGCCGGCCTGGCCGGCATCCTGGCCGGCCCCATGCGCGGGGTCTACGCGGAGATGGGCGTGACCATCATCATCGAGTCGTTCGTGGTGGTGGTGGTCGGGGGCATGGGCAGCCTGCTGGGCGCGGTGGTGGCGGGCGTGCTGATCGGCGAGGTGGTGAGCCTCACCACGTTCTTCGCGCCCAAGCTGGCCGAGATCGCCGTGTTCGTGGTCATGGCGCTGGTCCTGCTGGTGCGGCCCAGCGGCCTCTTCGGCGAGGCGGGCCTGCTGGAATGAGGCGCCTCGCCGCCCTGGCCGCCGGCCACCCGGTCCTGGCGTTCGCGGCCTTCTTCGCCGTCTTCCCGTTCCTGGTGCCCTACAAGGCGCTGGCCACGCAGGTTCTGATCTACGGCCTGTTCGCGCTGGGCTTCAACCTGCTCTACGGGTACACGGGGCTCCTGTCCTTCGGCCACGCGGCCTACTACGGCCTGGGCGCCTACGGGACCGGCATCGCCCTGGCGCGGCTGCACGTGGGCTCGGTCTGGGGCGGGCTGGCGGCGGGCCTGGGCCTGGCCGTCCTGGGCGGCGCGGTCATCGGCTTCTTCTGCCTGCGGCGCCGCGGCATCTACTTCGCCATGCTGACGCTGGCCTTCGCCCAGCTCCTCTACTTCGTCGGCTTCCACCTCACGGAGTGGACGGGCGGCGACGACGGCCTCCGCGGCATTCCCGCGCTGCCGCTGGCGCTGCCGGGCGTCGAGGTGCCCATCGACACGCCCCTGGCCTTCTACTACTTCACCCTGGCCCTGGTGGTCCTGGCGGTGGCCGGCCTCCGGCGCATCCTCGAGTCGCCCTTCGGCACCGTCCTGGGCGCCATCCGGGAGAACACCGACCGCGCGGTGGCCTGCGGCTACCACGTGGACCGGGTCAAGCACCTCTCCTTCGTCTTCTCGGCGCTCTTCAGCGGCCTCGCCGGCTCGCTGGACGCCCTGCGCCTCACCGTGGTGCCCATCGACTCGCTGCACTGGACCACCTCGGGGCAGGTCGTGATCATGACGCTCCTGGGCGGGGCGGGGACCTTCCTCGGCCCCTTCGTGGGGGCCGCGGCGTTCCTGGTCCTCGAGGACCGGCTGAGCGTCTTCACGGAGTCCTGGCAGCTGGTCGTGGGCGCAGTCTTCATGGCGTTCGTGCTCTTCCTGCCGCGCGGGATCTGGGGGACCCTGCTCGCGCGCCTGCCCCTGGCCCCCGCGCCGCCGCGGCCGGCGGCCTGAGCGGGCAGGTGGCCCGGCGCCTCCGCCGCCGAGCGCCCGCTACACCCCCAGGAACCGCTGCTGCACGGCCGGGTCGTCCCGCAGCCGGTCGGGCGTGCCCTCGAACCGGATGCGCCCCTGGTCGATGACGTAGAGGCGGTGCGACAGCTCCAGCGCCACCTCCAGCGACTGCTCCACCAGCAGGATGGTGGTGCCGCGGCGGTTGATCGCCGCGAGGATCTCCGTGAGGTTCCGCACCAGCAGCGGCGCGAGCCCCTCGGTGGGCTCGTCCACCAGCATGAGGGCCGGGCGGGACACCAGGCCGCGGGCGATGGCGAGCATCTGCTGCTCGCCGCCGGAGAGCTGGTCGCCCCGGTGGCCGATGCGCTCGCGCAGGCGGGGAAAGTGGTCGAGCGCCTCCTCGATGACGCCGTCGGCGCCCCGGCGGCCCGCGCCCAGCAGGCCCAGGCGGAGGTTCTCCAGCACCGTGAGGTTGGGCAGGACGCGCCGCTCCTCGGGGATCCAGGCGATGCCCAGGCGGGCGATCCGGTGGGTGGGCAGGCCCGCGATGTCCTCGCCGCGGAACAGCACCCGGCCCCGGCGCGGCCGGACGATGCCCATGATGGCGCGCAGCGTGGTGGTCTTGCCGGCGCCGTTGCGGCCGACGAGCGTGACGATCTCGCCCTCGCCCACCGCCAGCGAGACGCCCTGGAGCACGTGGGCCTCGCCGTAGTAGCCGTGGACGTCCTCCAGGGCCAGCAGCATCAGCGGAGCGCGCCCAGGTAGGTCCGCTGCACCAGCTCGCTGGCCCGGATCTCGGCCGGCGTCCCCTCGGCCAGCACCGAGCCCTGGTGCAGGACGGTGATCCGGTCGGAGACGTTCATCACCACCTTCATCTTGTGCTCGACGAGCACGACCGTCCGCCCCTCCGCCAGCCGGCGGATGAGCACCATGGTCTCGTCGGTCTCCTCGGGGCTCATGCCCGCGGTGGGCTCGTCCAGCAGCAGGAGCGCCGGGTTCCTGGCCAGCGCGATGGCGAGCTCCAGGTGGCGCTTCTCGCCGTGGGACAGGTGGGCCGCCGGGAGATCCGCCTTGCCGGCCAGGCCCACGGCGCCCAGCAGCTCCTCCGCCCGGGCCCGGGCGCCGGTCAGGCGGTCGGCGCGCGACCAGAAGTCGAAGGCGCGGTCCGGGCCCTGCGCGGCCACCCGGACGTTCTCCAGCACGGTGAGGTGCGGGAAGACGTTGGTGATCTGAAAGGACTTGGCCACGCCGAGGCGCGCGATCCGGTGGCGCGGCAGGCCCGTGATGTCCCGCCCGCGGAAGACGATGCGCCCCCCCGACGGCGCCAGCTCCCCGGCCACGAGCCGGAAGAAGGTGGACTTCCCGGCGCCGTTGGGGCCGATGATGGACCTGAGCTCCCCGGCCTCCACGGCGAAGTCCACGCCGTTGACGGCGAGCAGGCGTCCGAAGGCCCGCGTGAGCGAGCGGGTCTCCAGCAGCGGGGCGGCCATGGCGCGTCCTTATCGCACGCGCCGTTCCGGGGTGTCAAGGTGCCGGGGCGCGGGCGACAGGGCGCGGAGGGCTGTGCTATCTTCCGCCCACGCGGGAGTGAGGGAGGAATCGCGATGCTGCCGTTCCAGCACTTCAGCCACGTGAGCGTGGTCGTCTCGGACCTGGACAGGGCGAAGGCGTTCTACGGGGGCACGATCGGGCTCGAGGAGATCCCCCGCCCCGCCTTCGACTTCCCGGGCGCCTGGTACAGCCTGTCGGGCGGCGTGCAGCTCCACGTCATCGTCAACCCGGGCTGGCCGTTCCCGCCCCTGGAGCGCGGCCGCTTCGAGGTGCGCTCGCCGCACTTCGCGCTGTGGGTGGCCGACGCCGACGAGGTCGCCGAGCGGATGGCCCGGAGCGGCCACCCCCACCACGACTACGTCTCCACCCCCACCGGCCTCCGGCAGCTCTTCGTGCACGACCCGGACGGCAACATGGTGGAGTTCATCGGGCCCACCCGGCTGGCCCGGGAGCCCCGCTGGGAGCCGCGCGCGTGACGGTGCCCCTGCCGCCCCTCACGGACGAGCAGCGCGCCACCGTGGAGCGGGTGAGCGCGCTCGCCCGCGAGCGCTTCGCCCCGCGGGCGGCCCGCCACGACGCGGAGTCCTCCTTCCCCCACGAGAACTACGCCGACCTGCACGCGGCCGGCCTCCTGGGGCTCCTGGTGCCCCGGGAGTACGGCGGCGTGGGCGCCGACCCCGTCGCCTACGCGCACGCGCTCTGCGCCATGTCCCGGGCATGCCCGGCCACGGGGCTCACGTTCAACATGCACTCGACGGTGATCACGCTGGTGGCCGCCCTGGGGACCGAGGAGCAGCGCCGCCGCTACTTCGCCGACGTGGTGGAGCGGGGCCGGCTGCTCGCCTCCATCACCAGCGAGCCCGGGCAGAGCTTCCGCGACCGCTTCGTCCTCGGCACCGTCTTCCGCCGCGTGCCGGGCGGCTGGCGCGTGGCCGGCGTCAAGCAGTTCTGCTCGCTGGGGGACGCGGCGGACTGGTACTTCGTCACGGGCATCCTGGAGGGCGCCGCCTCCGCCCGGGAGGGCATCGTCTCCGCCATGATCCCCCGCGACGGCCGCACGGCCAAGGTGGAGGCGACGTGGAACGCCACCGGCATGCGCGGGACCGTGAGCCACACCATCCGGTACGACGCCGTCGTCCCGGACGCCGACCTGGTGGGTCGCCCGGGCCAGCTCCTGACCGTGGACCTGTCGGGCTTCGCCCTCGGCTACGCGGCCGTGTACCTCGGCATCGGGGAGGCGGCGCTGGAGTTCATGGTGGAGCACGCGCGCACGAAGACCCAGAGGCCGTCCTCCACCCCCGTGAGCCACCACCCGCTGGTCCAGCGCACCCTCGCCGAGACGGCCACCGAGCTCCGCGCCGGGCGCCTGCTGGTGCACGAGGCCGCCCGCCTCAAGGCGACGGGCGACCGGGACGCGACCGTGCTCGCCACCAACCAGGCCAAGGCGTTCTGCGCGGACGCGGGCCTCAGGGCGACGGAGCGCGCGATCCGGCTGGCGGGCGGCCACGGCATCCTGAAAGACCTGCCCCTGGAGCGCTGGCACCGGGACGCGCTGGCCGGGCCCGTGATGCCGCCCTCCAACGACCGGTGCCTCGAGACGGTGGGCAAGCTCCTCTGCGGGCTCCGGGCGGCGACCCTGGAGTTCGAGTAGGCGCGGGCTAGGACCGGGCGGCCAGCAGCCCGGCGGCGAGCGCCACCAGCGCGACGG
>JBBIOF010000072.1:0-9409 GCA_037443505.1 Candidatus Rokuibacteriota bacterium | reverse complement strand
GCTGCGCTTTCGCGTCCGGCCCGCCCGCGTCGCGCTCGAGGCGTGGCAGCGCCTGGAGGCCCCGGACCTGGACCGCGTGGCCCCGGCCAACCCGGTGATGCTCTCGCTGGTGGGCACCCAGCGGCTGCTCAGCGGCCGGGCCCTGGAAGCCCTGCGCCGGCACTACGGCGAGCTGCCCCGGGAGCTGGAGGTCGGTCCCCGCGGCCGGCCCACGGGCCGCGCCCGCATCGCGGTGGTGCGCATGATCGCGCTGGACCTGATGGCGAGCCCCGAGACGCTCGCCCCCGTGTTCCGGAAGGAGCTCGAGCAGTGGGCCTCCTACGGGATCACCACGTGGTCGGCCCCCCTCGAGCCCCGCAACCCGCTCGAGGCCTTCCGCCGGCTCGACGAGCGCGGGGAGATGCCCATCCGGTTCGCCTACTCGCACGCCATGGCGGCCGCCTTCCCCGGGGCTGCCGCCTTCTACGCGCGGCTGCCGGACGTCGCGGGCAAGGGCACGCCGTCCCTGTGGGCCATCGGCGTCTCCACCGGGGCCATCGACGGCGCGTACCCGAGGCTCTGCACCACCCTCGGCGCCCGGCCCGAGGTCAAGGCGCTTGAGGAGTGCCGGGCCGCGCCCGGGACGTTCATGCGCGGTGTCCTGCACGCCATGGTGCGGGCCGGCCACCGGCTGTCCGGCATCCACGTGGCCGGGGACGGCGCCGCGGACCACTTCATGGACACGGTGGAGGCTGCCAGCCGCGAGGCCGGGCTCACGCCGGAGCAGGTCCGTGCCCGGCGCCACGCCGTGGACCACTGCTGGGTCAACCCCCGGCCGGACCAGATCGCGCGCGCCCGCCGCCTGGGCATCATCTGGAGCTGCGGGCCCGGGTTCCTCTCGGACGGCGAAGAGATCGCCAGGGACTACGGCGAGCGCTACGCGCACCAGTGGGCCGTCCCCGTGCGCAGCATCCTCGACGGCGGGGGCCGGGTGGTCATGGAGACGGACGACGCCGACCTGGGCCGCCGCGGGGCCTTCCACCACGTCGAGACGCTCGTCACCCGCCGCGACGGCAACGGGCACGTCTGGGGCCGGGAGCAGGCGGTGGACCGCAAGACGGCGCTGCTGATGTTCACGCGGTGGGCGGCGGAGTACGTGCTGCGCGAGGACGTGCTGGGCTCGCTGGAGCCCGGGAAGTGGGCCGACCTGGTGGTCCTCGACCGCGACTTCCTGGCCGTCCCCGACGACGAGATCGGCAGCCTCAGGGTGCTCCTCACCGCGGTGGGCGGCAGGCTCGTGTACACCGAGCCCGCCTTCGCGCGGGCCGAGGGGCTGCCCCAGATCGGCTACCGCGCGCCCGCGCCCGGGTACTGGACCCGGTTGCGCTCGTGGGCCGGACGCATCGTGGACCGCGTCCGCGGCGGCGACCGCGACGAGCGGCCGCCGGCGGAGTGAAGGAGCCGCCCGTGAGACCCCTGCCCGCTGCCCGGAAGGTGAGCACGAGGCTCTGGCGGCCGTGGGCCGTCCTGCACGCGGGGCGCTGCCGGCTCGACCGCCCCGTCTTCATCGTCGGCTGTCCCCGGTCGGGCACCACGGTCTTCCTGGAGACGTTCGCCAGCCACCCCGCCGTCGCCGGCCTGAACGACACCACCTGGCTTTGGGATCCCGACCTCGAGAACCCGGACAACGACCACGTGCGCACCGAGGCCGACGCCAGCCCCGTGCTCCGGCGGCGCCTGCACGCCCGCCTCCACCTCTACCTCACGATGCGGGGCGCCCGGCGGCTCGTGGACAAGCTGCCCCGCAACGCGCTGCGGATCCCGTTTCTCCGCGCCCTCTTCCCGGACTGCCTGGTGATCCACGTGATCCGGGACGGGCGCGCGGTGGTGGCCTCGCTGCTCGCCCTCTGGCAGCGGGAGGCGAGCGAGCCCCTCCGGCAGGGGCCCCTCGGGGGCTTCGCCCGACCTCCCGGGTGGCGGGACCTGCTCCGCCTGCCTCGCCTCGAGCAGTTCGCGCACCTCTGGGCCCGGCTGGTGCCGCACGCCCGGGCGGCGGGGCGCCGGCTGCCGGCGGGCGCCTACACCGAGGTGTCGTACGAGGAGTTCTGCCGCGATCCCCGGGGCGTCGTGGGCCGCCTCCACGACTGGTGCGGTCTCGCCCCGCATCCCCGCCTGGCCGAGGCCGTGCCGGCATCCTTGACGGCCAGGAACGACAAGTGGCGGACGGCGCTCGCTCCGGACGAGCAGGCGCGAGTGGCCGCCATCATCGGCCCGCTCCTGGACGAGCTGGGCTACCGCAGGCTCTGAGGTGGTGGGGTCCGGGCGCCCCCGTGCCCCGAGGAGCCCGGCCGTCGCTTCCCACGGTGACCCCGGCGTCACCGATTCCCTGAAGGCTCGAACGGAGGACACGATGGATCTCGTCACCGGAGGTGCAGGCTTCATCGGCTCCCATCTCGTGGACGCGCTGGTCCGCCGCGGGCGGCCGGTGCGGGTGCTCGACAACCTCTCCACGGGCAAGCGCGCCCATCTCGCCGCGGTCCTCGACCGGATCGAGTTCGTGGAGGGCGACATCCTCGACCTCGACACCGTCCGCGCGGCCATGCGCGGCGTCCGGCGGGTGTTCCACCAGGCCGCGCTGCGCTCCGTCCCCCGCTCGGTGGACGATCCGCTGTCCAGCAACCGCGTCAACGTGGAGGGGACCCTGAACATCCTGGTGGCCGCCCGCGACGCCGGCGTCGAGCGGGTGGTGTACGCCTCGTCCTCCTCCGTCTACGGCCGCACCTCGGTGCTGCCCCTGCACGAGGAGCTGGTCCCCGCGCCCGTGTCCCCCTACGCGGTGTCGAAGCTCGGCGGCGAGTACTACTGCCGCGTGTTCAGCGCCCTCTACGGCCTGCCCACGGTGTCGCTGCGGTACTTCAACGTCTTCGGCCCCCGGCAGGACCCCGAGTCGCAGTACGCCGCCGTCATCCCGCGCTTCGTGACGGCCGCGCTCCGCGGCGAGAGCCTGGAGATCCACGGGGACGGCCGCCAGTCCCGCGACTTCACCCACGTGGACAACGTGGTGCTGGCCAACTGCCTGGCCGCCGAGAGCGACCGCGCGGCCGGCGAGGTCTTCAACGTGGCGTGCCACCAGCAGCAGTCGCTGCTGGACATCGTCGAGGCCCTGGGCCGCGCGCTGGCCGGCGAGGCCCCGCCCCTGCGCTGCCACCACACCCCGCCGCGGCCCGGCGACGTCCGTCACACGCTGGCCGACATCGGCAAGGCCCGGCGCCTGCTGGGCTACGACGTGGCCGTCCCCTTCGCCGAGGGCCTCGCCCGGACCGTCGAGGCATTCCGTGCGGGGCTCGAGCCCCTGGCGACGGCCGGCGGCCGGCGGGCCTAGGAGCCTCCGGACGCATCACCAGGGAGAGCACCCCGTGCCGGAACCCGGAGCGTCGAGGATCGACGCGCGGATCGCGCTCGTCATCGAGGACGAGCCCGGCCTGCGCGACCAGCTGGTGGAGTGCCTGCGCGGGCTCGGGCTGATCGTGGTCCCCGCGGCCGACCGCGACTGCGCCTCCGTGATCGCCCGCAAGCTGCGGCTGGACCTCATCGTCGTCGACGCTCCGGCCGACGTCGGCGCGGTGATCCACGTCTCGGACTTCAAGCGCCGCCGGCCCGACGCCAGCATCGTCGTGCTCTCGTCGGTCTCGCCCCCGGAGAAGGAGGAGGACTTCCGGGCGGCGGGGGCCGACGCGGTGCTGCAGAAGCCGGTCGCGATCCCCCACCTGGGGGCGGTCATCTCGCGGCTGCTCTGGCGGCGGCGCCTGCAGCGCGTCCGGGCCCGCCGGCGCCGGGCGGACTCCCCCGGCTCCGGGGTCTCCTGGCACGGCGACTGAGGGGATGGGGGGGCTCCGGGCGCCCCCCGTGCAACGGGTACTCCGATGAAGGTCTTCTGCGCATGGTGTCAGGCCGAGGGCAAGCCGGGCCTCCTCCGCGAGGTCGAGCCGTTCGATGATCCGACCGAGACGCACGGGATCTGCCCGGCCCATCAGGTCCAGCTGATGGCTCAACTATCATGGAAGGGCGGCGCGGCGGTCCCCCCCGCTCTGCCGGCGATCGGGCTGGTCTCGGCGGGCCGGAGACGGGGAGACGCGAACGGGGACGAGATGGACATCGACGAGGTTCGCCGGCGGATCAGCGACTGGATCGGCGAGGGCCAGCATGTCATGGGGCGGATGATCCCCGACCTCCTGGAGCAGTGCGACCGGCTCCGCGCCAGGGCGGACGCGGCCGAGCAGCGGTGCGAGCGGCTGCAGCGGGAACTGGCCGAGCTCCAGGGCCGGCTGACCACCCTCCAGGGGGAGAACGAGTCCCTGCGCAACGAGCAGGCGGAGGTCGCCGAGCTGTTCCGGCGGGTGATGGACCAGACGATGGACCAGGTGTTGCAGCCGATGTACCAGATGCTCCAGAAGCTCCGCATGGAGCGCAGACGGTGACCACCCCGGACGGGTAGTCACCCGGCGGCCAGGCCGCTGCCGGGCCCGTTCCGATCTCTGGACGATCGCGGGCTTGGACAGCACCCGCCGCTGCCCGAAAAGTAGTCAGCGACGTGCGAATCATGGTGTTGACACGACCCATGATCGGCCGTAGACTCCGCCCGCCAACCATCGTTCTGTTGGAGGTGAACCACGTATGGATCGGTTGCGGGCCGGGTCTACCTGTCCTCGGGCAACCCGGCGGCCATGATCAATCGCACGGCACAGCGGGAGGCGTCGGGTGCGACCGAGTTCCCGGCAGAGCCCGGTGCCTGGACTCCGCCGCTCCAGCCCCCCCTCCCGGACTCGGACTCATCCGGATCCTTCTTCACCTGGGCCTTCGGCAACAGCGCGCGGATGCGCGCCATCAAGTTCACCATCGAGCGGGTCGCCCCCACCGACGCGACCGTGCTCATCACGGGCGAGAGCGGTGTGGGCAAGGAGCTGGTGGCCCGCTGCCTGCACCACCACTCGCCACGACGGCCACGCCCGTTCGTGAAGGTCAACTGCGCCGCGCTGCCTGCCGAGCTGCTGGAGAGCGAGCTGCTGGGCTACGAGCGCGGGGCATTCACGGGAGCCCACCGGCAGAAGCCCGGGAAGTTCGAGCTGGCGAACACCGGGACCATCTTCCTCGACGAGATCGGGGACCTGCCCTTTCCGCTCCAGGCCAAGCTCCTGCAGGTGCTGCAGGACCGCGAGTTCTCGCCCCTGGGCGGGCAGCGGGACATCCGGGTGGACGTCCGGGTCATCGCCGCGACCAACAAGGACCTGCGGACCCTCGTCCAGCGCGGCGACTTCCGTGACGACCTGTTCTACCGCCTCAACGTCATGGGCATCCACGTGCCTCCGCTGCGCGAGCGCAGGGAGGAGATCCCCATCCTCGCCGACTACTTCCTCCACAAGTACGCCAGGCAGTACGGGCGCGAGGCCCGGGGCCTGAGCGCCACCACCACGCGCATCTTCATGGAGTACGCCTGGCCGGGGAACATCCGCGAGCTGGAGAACTGCATCAAGCGGATCGTGGTCCTGGAGAGCGAGAGCTGGATCGCCCAGGAGTTCACCGTCCGCGCGGCGCCGCCCCGGGAGGCCGTCCCGCACGACGAGCCGCCCCCCGGCGCGCGCGCGACGAGGGGCAACAGCGCCCCGGGGTGGGACCAGCGGGTCGGCCTCAAGGAGATCGCCCGGCGGGCCGCCGAGGAGGCCGAGGCCACCGCGCTGCGCGAGGTGCTGGAGCACGTGCACTGGCACCGCGTCCGCGCCGCGCGCCTGCTGAAGGTCAGCTACAAGACGCTGCTGTACAAGATGAAGCACCACGGGCTGGCGGTGCTGGCGCTGGCATCGGCCGACCTGGCCCGGTTCCTGTTCTAGACGATCCCTCGCCCGTGCCCGGCGAGACCGACGCGCTGCGCTGCCTGATCGAGGCCGGCTCCGACCTCGCGGAGACGTCCACCCTCGAGACCACGCTCCGCGTCACCGTGGAGGCGGCCGCGCGCCTGACGTGCGCCGACTATGGAGGCCTGGCGCTCCTGGCGCGCGACGACGAGCCGGTGGACTTCGTCTCCACGGGGCCCGAGGGCTCGGGGCCCGGCGGCACGACGCCCCCCAGCCCCCCCGACATGCTGTCGGCGCTGGTCGAGCGCTTCCGGCGCGGCACGCCCGTGTGGCGGGGAAAGCTGCCGGGTCCGGGCGGGGGGATTCCCGTGCTCGGCGGCGCCATCGCGCTGCAGGACGAGGTGCTGGGCGCGCTCTACCTGGTCGGCAAGCGTGGGGGCGGCGCGTTCACCCACGACGACGAAATGGTGCTCCGGGCGTTCCTCCAG
Source organism: Candidatus Rokuibacteriota bacterium (assembly GCA_037443505.1). Lineage (GTDB taxonomy): Bacteria > Methylomirabilota > Methylomirabilia > Rokubacteriales > CSP1-6 > JBBIOF01. Next base: position 3,093 of record JBBIOF010000072.1, on the reverse strand, counting down.
CACGCCTCGCTCGGCATCGCCAACGCGTGCCTGCGGTGGCGGGCCGAGGAGCGGGCCGACAAGCTTCGCGTCCTGAGCACGCTCACGCGCTTCGTCACCTCGACCACCAGCGGCCGCCAGGTCTTCGACGCCGTGGCCAAGGCCGCCGTGGTCCTGGTGGGCGCGCGGGCCGCCCGGGTCTGGATCGACGCCCCGGCCCGGCACGGCCTGCGGGTGGGCGGCAGCTTCGGCATCGATCCCGAGGTCGACGCGCTGGCGACGGAGCGGAGCGTCATCCCGTACCGGACGGGCGTGGTGGGCAGCATCTACCGGACGCGGACGCCGGCCTACCTGCTGGACGTGCAGCAGGACGACCGCTGGGTGAACCGCCGGCTGGTGGAGCAGGCCGGCTTCCACGCCTACGCGGGCCTTCCCCTGATGGTGGAGCACCGGGTGGTGGGCGTCCTCTCCGTCTTCTTCGACCGGAGGCCCGACTTCAGCGCCGAGGAGCGAGAGCTCATGCACCTGCTGGCCGACCAGGCCGCCATCGCGGTCTGGAACCAGCGGCTGCTGGAGGAGACCGAGCGCCGGCGGAGGGTGGACGACGCCTTCGTGGAGCTGGCCCGCCACCTCGCGCACTCGCTGGGCGTCGCCCACAGCCGCCAGGCCGGCGCCGACTCCCTCCTGGCGATCGTGGGAGCCCGGTCGGCGGAGCTGTTCCGGATCGACCCGGAGACCGGCGAGCCGGCCTGCATCGCGACGGCCGGCGCCGTCGACGCGGGATCGCGTGGCGCCGCGTGGGGCACGCTCGCCGCCCGGTGGCTCCGCGCGTCCGTGCGCGAGCGCCGCTCCCTCGCCACGCCGGACGCCCGGGCTGGACTGGCCCCCGATGGGGCCGGATCCCGGGAGGCGACGGCGGGCATCGCGGACCGCGCGCTGCTCTGCGTGCCGGTCCTGTTCCAGGACCGCGTCGTCGGCGCGCTCTGCGCCCGCGACCGCACGGGCCGCGCCTTCGACGCCGAGGAGATCCGCCTGGCCGAGGCGCTCGCCACCTACGCCGCGCTCGGGATCGAGAGCCGGCTGCCCGAGACCGTCCCCGGTCGATGAGTCGCCGCGCGGTCCGTCACGGCCGGGGTCCCCCCTCGCCCCCGGGAGCAGAAGCCGCCCTCCATCACCCGTCCTGACCCGGCCCCCTCCGGGCCGTGTTCGCCGAACCAGACACCAGGTCGTCTTTTCGCGCTGGACCCACGCCACGTCGCGGTGTCCAGCCACCCAACAGGTGACCCTCATGGAAGAGCTCGAGTCCCCCGAGACCCGTGCACGCGTCGCACGCTGGATGGAGGAAGGCCAGTACCTGCTCGGCCGCGTCATCCCCACGCTGATCGAGCAGCGGGAGCGCCTCAAGACGAGAGCCGAGGCCGCCGAGGAGACCTGCGAGCGGCTCCGCCACGAGATCGGCGAGCTGCAGGGCCAGCTCGCCGCGCTCCGCGGCGAGAACCAGGCCCTCCGCAACGAGGGGGCGGCCGTCGGGGAGGTCTTCAACACGCTCCTCGAGCACATGAACGCCATGATGCGATCGCTGAGCGAGACGCAGCAGCGCTTCCCGTTCATGGGCCTCAGGCATCCGTGACCGGCGGGATGGTGGAAGCGCGAGGAGTTATCCTTCAGACCACAGTCACGGAGTGTGGCGATGGCGCCACGGGATGCCGATCCGCGCGCGGCGATTGTCGACGAGGAGACCTTCACGCTGATCGCCGACCTCGAGGTCCGCAAGGCCGTCCGGCTGCAGTACTACGTGTCGCTGCTGGCGATCCAGCCGGACGTGGAAGGAACCGTGACCGGCCACGACCTCCGCAACCTGGCCTACCAGGTCGCGGACGTCATCAGCGCCGAGATCCGGGGCTCGGACGTGATCGGCCTGATGCGGGCCTCGCCCCACCTGCAGGTGCTGCTCGTCAGCGCCCACCTGTACAACCTGCCCCTCATCATCGAGCGGATCACGCGCGCGGTCAGCACGCACGCGTTCGTGGCCGACAGCCGGTCGGTGCCCGTGACCCTGAGCGTGGGAGGCGCGTGCTTCCCCACCACGGCGAGGCTCCGGGAGGAGCTGTTCATCCAGGCGGCCTCGCTGACCGCCCAGGCCCAGCAGGAGCGCACGGGCGGCCACCGGTACCGGCTGGCCCAGGGAGGACTGTGAGCGGGCCGCGCGCCAGGCCGCCCGTCGGGTCGGGTGAGGCGCCGGCCTCCCTTTTTCGGTCATCGCTGGTCCCTGGCGGAGCCCGCTCCCTGCCGCACCGAGCCTGGCGAGCCCCGCCGCGAGGTGAGGCCCGTCCCGTCCGGGCGCGGACTTATGCCCGGCTGCCATCCCGGCACGCCCCCTGCCGTGGCCTGGCGGAGCGGTTGCAGGGGAATGCAACGGCGACCATGAGCTCCGCCGTCTCCTGGCCAGCACCTCCACCCTCGCGGCTCATGACCCGGCTGGGCCGGCTCAGGGCCGGTGTGACACGCACCGGCCGGTGCCGGAGGTTCGCCCCGACGCTGCCCCCGCTCGCGGGAGAGAATGCCGGCATCCCACCCGGCCGGGTCGCCATTCCCCTGCTCGCCTGCCGCAGGCACGGGTCCAGGTGGGCGCACGTCGTCCGGTACTTCCGCCCCGAGGTGAACGTCGTGCTGGGCGCGCTGGCGCTGGTGGCCGTGGCCGGCGTCGGGCTGGCCCTCGTCGGGCTCACCCATCGCGTCCGGGTCCTGGAGCGCGCGCTGTGCCGGGAGCGGCTCGAGACGGCGCGACTGGCCCAGCCGCTCCTCGACACCATGTCGCTCCCGGCCGATCCGTGCGTGGCGCTGGACCAGTGGCTCACCATGACCGCCCGGCGCCCCGATCCCCTCCGGATGGCACCGCGCCTGGCCGAGCCGTACCGGGCGCGCCGCCCCGCCGTCACCCGGACGAGCGCACCCGGCCTCGCCCCGGTCCGCCCCGTCCCCGCCCGCCTCGGTCCGCCCCCCGCCGATCCCCGCTGCCACCCCTCGCCCGCGCGGCCGTGCTACGCTACGCGCGTGGGACTGGCGCGCACCCGCGTCGGCATGGTCCCCCTGCGCCCGGGCCCTGGCAGTCCG
>JBBIOF010000071.1:0-9460 GCA_037443505.1 Candidatus Rokuibacteriota bacterium | reverse complement strand
TGCGCTGAGGACGGGCCCGCCCCGGGTCTCGGCCATGCCCACCGGGTAGGCACGCCCGGACGCCCTGCCCGCAGCCGCGGCAGCACCTCGACGCGCGACCGCGCGCAAGTGCGCGCCGCGCCACGCGGCTGATCCGGGCACGGCCCTTGCTCTCGACGCCACTACGAAAGGCAACGGCGCCTGGAACCAGGCGCCGTTTTCGTTTTGGCACGCGAGGAGGGACGCCATGCCGGCGGGACGGTCGGGGGGGCGCGAGGAAGTCATCGGGCGGGTCGTCGAGCGGTCGGTGGAGCTGGCCGTGTTCGGCGGGGAGATGGGGCGGCGCGACTTCGTGCGCCGGGTGGGCGCGGGCGCTGCCGCCGCCGCGCTGGCCTCGGTGTTCCCCATGGACGCGGCGAAGGCGCTGGCGGCGGAGAGGCCTGGGCCGCCCGAGAAGAAGGACCTGAAGGTCGGGTTCATCCCCATCACGTGCGCGACGCCCATCATCATGGCCGAGCCCATGGGCTTCTACCGGAAGCACGGGCTCGACGTGCGCGTGGTCAAGGCCTCGAGCTGGGCCATGATCCGCGACCTGTCCATCAACGGCGAGACCGACGCCACCCACATGCTGTCGCCCATGCCCCTGGCCATCACCCTGGGCGTGGGGTCGCAGTCCGTGCCCTACGTCATGCCGGCCGTGGAGAACGTCAACGGGCAGGCCATCACGCTCCACGTCAAGCACAAGGGGGTGAAGGCGGCCGCCGACATGAAGGGGTTCAGGCTCGCCGTCCCCTTCGACTACTCCATGCACAACTTCCTGCTCCGGTACCTCCTCGCCGAGGGCGGGGTGGATCCCGACCGGGACGTGCAGATCCGCGCGGTGCCGCCGCCCGAGATGGTGGCGAACCTCCGGGCCGGCAACCTCGACGGCTACCTGGCGCCCGATCCCTTCAACCAGCGCGCCGTGTACGAGGGCGTGGGCTTCATCTACCTGCTCTCGAAGGAGATCTGGCCGGGCCACCCCTGCTGCGCCTTCGCCGCCCGGCGGGAGTTCGCCGAGAAGGCGCCCAACACGTTCAAGGCGCTCCTGCTGGCCATCGTGGACGCCACGCAGCACGCCCACGACCCGTCGCACCGCAAGGAGATCGCGGCCGCCATCGCGCCGCGCAACTATCTCAACCAGCCCGTCGAGGTCCTGGAGCAGGTCCTCACCGGCTCCTTCCCCGACGGCCTGGGCAACACCCGCAACGTGCCGGACCGCATCGACTTCGATCCGTTCCCCTACCACTCCATGGCCGTGTGGATCCTCACGCAGATGAAGCGCTGGGGGTACCTCAAGGCCGACGTGAACTACCGGAAGGTCGCCGAGGAGGTGTTCCTGGCCGCCGCCTGCCGCGAGGCCATGCGGGCCGTGGGGGCCAGGCCGCCGGCCGCCGACTCCGTGAAGCACACGTTCCTCCTGGGCAAGACCCGCCGCTTCGACCCGGACCGGCCCGAGGAGTACCTCCGGTCGTTCCAGATCCGGCGGGCGTGAGGGCGAGCGTGCGGCGCGAGCGCGCGGCGGTGGTCGGGCTCACCCTGCTCATCGGGCTCGGGCTCCTCGCGGCCTGGCAGGCGGCGGTCAGCGGCACGCCCCGGGGCAGGGGCCTGCCGGGCCCGGCCGCCGTGGCCCGGACGGCGGCGGAGATGCTGGCGGACCCGTTCTACGACCGCGGGCCGAACGACAAGGGCATCGGGCGCCAGCTCCTGGCGAGCCTGGGGCGGCTGGTGGTGGGCTACGCGGCGGCCTCGGTGGCGGCCGTCGTGCTCGGCGTGGCCCTCGGGCTCTCGCCCACGCTCTACCGGGCCGTGAACCCGTACGTGCAGGTGCTCAAGCCGGTTTCGCCGCTGGCCTGGATGCCGCTCTTCCTCTACACCATCCGGGACTCCGGCTGGGCCGCGGTGCTGGTGATCTTCATGTCGTCGCTCTGGCCCACGCTGGCCAACACGGCCTTCGGCGTGGCCGCCATCAAGCGCGACTACCTCCACGTCGCCGCCATCCTCCAGCTCTCCTGGTGGCGGCGCCTGCTGGTCGTGATCCTGCCCGCGGCCGCCCCGGCCATCGTGGCCGGCCTCCGCATCGCGGTGGGCAGCGCCTGGGTGGCCATCGTGGCCGCCGAGATGCTCATCGGCGGCACCGGGATCGGCTACTTCGTCTGGAACGAGTGGAACAACCTGGCGCTGACCAGCGTGATCTTCGCCATCCTGGCCATCGGCGTCATCGGGGTCCTGCTGGACGCGGGGTTCGTCCGGCTGGGCCGCCGGCTGGCCTACAGCGAGTGACGGCGGTGGCCTACCTCGAGATCGACCACGTGAGCAAGCACTTCCCGGCCCCTGAGGGCGAGGGGGAGGTCTGCGTGTTCCGCGACGTGGCCTTCTCGCTGGCCCGCGGGGAGTTCCTCACGGTCATCGGCCACTCCGGCTGCGGCAAGAGCACGCTGCTCAACATCATCGCGGGGCTCGAGCGCCCGACCGCCGGCGGCGTGGTGCTGGAGGGGCGCGAGGTAGCCGGTCCCGGCATCGACCGCATGGTGGTCTTCCAGAGCTTCGCCCTCATGCCCTGGCTGTCGGTCTTCGACAACATCCGGCTCGCGGTGCGGGCGGCGCACCGCGACTGGGCCCGTCGGCGCGTGGACGAGCACGTCCGGCGGTACGTGGAGATGGTGGGGCTCGGGGGCGCCGAGCGGAAGCGCCCGGCCCAGCTCTCGGGAGGCATGCGGCAGCGCGTGGGGCTGGCCCGGGCGTTCTCCACGGACCCGAAGGTGCTCCTGCTGGACGAGCCGTTCGCCCAGATCGACGCGCTCACGCGCGGCGTGATCCAGGACGAGCTGGTGCGCATGTGGGCGGCCAGCCGCAGCACCGTCTTCATGGTCACCCACGACGTCGACGAGGCCATCGTGCTCTCGGACCGCATCGCCCTCATGACCAGCGGCCCCGAGGCGCGCCTGGCCGAGATCGTGGACGTGAAGATCCCCCGGCCGCGCAGCCGGGCCGCGCTCGTCGACGACCCCGAGTACCTCCGGCTCCGCGCCCACGTCCTCCGCTTCCTGGTGGAGGGCGCGCGGCGCGGCGCGCCGGAGCGCGAGCTGGCGGCCAGCACCGGCCGGGCGCCGGTGCTGTCGCGCGCCTGACGAGGAGGAGCCATGGACCGCAACGTCGCGCTCGAAGCCCTTCGCACCGCCCGCGCCGGCCGCGGGATCACCTACGAGGACCTGGCCCGGAGGGTGGGGACGAAGGACGCCACCTACCTGGCCGCCGCCCTCCACGGCCAGCACCGCCTGAGCGCCGAGGAGGCCAAGACGCTCGCCGACACCCTGGGGGTGGGCGTGGAGACGGCCATGGCCACCACGGCCATGCCGCTCCGCACGGAGTTCCCGCTGACCACGGACCCGTTCAAGTACCGGCTCCTGGAGCTGGTGGGCGTGTACGGGGACGCGCTCCGCGAGCGCTGCCAGGAGCTGTTCGGCGACGGCATCCTGTCGGCCATCGACTGCGTGGTCAAGCTGGAGAAGAAGGGGGAGCGCGGCGTGATCACCATCGACGCGAAGTTCCTTCACTACAGGGAGTACTGAGACCGGCGCCACGACGACGGCGCGACCCGAGCGGGAGGAGCCATGAGGACGGGACAGGGAGTGATCGCACTGCTGCTTGCCGCGGCCTCGGTCGCGGCCTGGCGGCTGCTCGGCAAGCCCGACCTGACCATGATCCTCAACGGCGCGCTGGCCGGGCTGGTGGCCATCACCGCCCCCTGCGCCTTCGTGAGCGTGCCGAGCTCGCTGGTCATCGGGCTGGGCGCGGGCCTCCTGGTGGTGCTGGCGGTCCTCTTCTTCGAGCGGGTGACCCTCGCCCGGGCCGGCGTGGTCGGCATGACCGCGAGCGAGGTGCGGGGCTCCCGAAGGCCCGCCACGCGTGGAGCGGTCGCATCCCTGCTCGCGGGCGCCGTGCTGCTGGCGACGGCCTCCGCGGGCGCCGCCGCCGGGCCCGAGGAGAAGCCGAAGGGCCTGGTGGACGAGATCAACCTCTTCTCGTACATCGAAGCCAGCTACGTCTGGAACATGGGCGGGACCGGCCGCGACGACGTCAACGAGCTGCGCCTCTACGACTTCGACGGCGGGTTCACCTTCAACATGGCCGAGTTCGCCGTGAAGAAGGAGCCCTCGGAGCGCTACCCCTTCGGGTTCGGCCTGGTGGTGACCGCGGGCCTGGATGCCCAGAAGAACCACGCCATCGGCATCTTCCGGGACGACGACGACCAGTTCCCCTTCCGGAACACGCGCAAGTACGACCTGCAGGAGGCCTACGCCTCGTACCGGGTTCCCCTGGGCAGGGGGCTGACGGTCAAGGCCGGCAAGTTCGTGACGGTCCACGGCTACGAGGTCATCGAGTCGCCGAGCAACCTGAACTTCTCGCGCTCGTTCCTGTTCACGTTCACGGTGCCGCTCACCCACGTGGGGGCGCTGGCCTCGTACCCGGCGGCCGACTGGCTCACCGTCACCGCCGGGCCGGTGGTCGGCTGGGACGTGGCGGACGACAACAACGACGCGCTGTCCTGGATGGGGCAGCTCGCGCTCACGCCCCTGAAGGACCTGACCACCACCCTGAACGTCATCACGGGGCCGGAGCAGCCCGACAACGACGACAGCTTCCGGACCGCGTTCGACCTGGTGGTGAACTACACGGGGATCAAGCGGCTGACGCTGGGGCTGAACGTGGACTACGGCCTGGAGGAGGACGAGGCCTCGCTGGTCGCCTCCGGCACGCGGCGCGACACCGACGCCTCGTGGTGGGGGTGGGCGGCCTACGCCGCCTACGACTGGACCGAGAAGCTCCGGACCGCCGTCCGGCTCGAGTACTTCCAGGACAGCGACGGCGTCCGGACGCTGGCCCTGGGGGGCGGGCGGAAGGTGTCCCTGTGGGACGTCACCGCCACCGTGCAGTACCGCATCTGGCGCGGGCTGCTCGGACGCCTGGAGTTCCGCCACGACGACGCGGACGAGAAGGTTTTCAAGGTCAAGGCGCCGGAGCTGTCCCCCACCGCCCGGACCCAGGACACGCTCACCCTGGCCCTCTCGTACCTGTTCTTCTGAGCCCGGGCCGCATCCGGCCCGTCCCGGCGTACAATACGGGGCCGTGACCGATCGCCCGCTCCGCGTCCTCGTCGCCAAGGTCGGCCTCGACGGCCACGACCGGGGCGCTAAGATCGTGGCCCGCTGTCTCCGCGATGCCGGCATGGACGTGATCTACACGGGCCTCCACCGCACCCCCGAGGAGGTCGTGGCGGCCGCCCTGGAGGAGGACGTGGACGTCCTGGGCGTGAGCCTGCTGTCGGGCGCCCACATGACGCTCATCCCCAGGATCGCCGGGCTGCTCCGGGAGGCGCGCGCCGGCGACATCGCCCTGGTCGTGGGCGGCGTCATCCCGGACGAGGACGTGCCGGAGCTCCGGCGGGCGGGGGCGGCGGACGTGGTGCTCCAGGACACACCCCCGGAGGAGATCGTGCGACGCGTACGGGCCGCGGCCGCGTCCCGGGAGGCGCGGTGAAGGGCCTGGACGTCGCCCGCCTGCGGCGCGCCCGCGGCGTCGATCTCTCGGTCTGGCCGCCCCGCTACGACCCGGCGTACCTGCCGCCCCCGGGCGCCGAGCACTGGCTGCCCGAGCTCGAGTGCGCGCCGCCGCCCGTGCGCGACGAGGTGATCCTGGCCAAGCTCCGGCGCCAGGTGGCCTGGGCGTGGGAGCGGAGCCCCTTCTACCGCCGGAAGTGGGAGGAGGCCGGGGTGTCGCCGGCGACGCTCAAGAGCCTCGACGACCTGGCGCGCTTCCCGGTGGTGCAGAAGGCGGAGCTGCGGGCGGCGCAGGCGGCGGCGCCGCCCTTCGGGGACTACCTGTGCGTGGAGCCCACCGAGGTGGTGCGCATCCACGGCACCAGCGGCACCACGGGCCGGCCCACCGTGTTCGGCATCTCCGCCGACGACTGGGAGCGGATCGGCGAGGCGCACGCCCGGGTCATGTGGGGCGCCGGCCTCCGGCCGGACGACCGCATCCTGATCTGCTCGTTCTTCAGCCTCTACCTGGGCTCGTGGGGCGCCCTGAAGGGCGGCGAGCGGCTGGGGGCGGCCATGTTCCCCTTCGGCGCCGGCGTGCCGGGCCAGACGCTGATGGCGGTGCAGTGGGCGCGGGACCTCGCGCCCACGGCCTTCTACAGCACGCCCTCGTACGCGCTCCACTTCGCCGAGGCGGCCCGCCGGGAGGGGATCGATCCCCGCTCGCTGGGGCTGCGCACCCTGTTCTTCTCGGGCGAGCCGGGGGCGGGGATCCCCGCCACCAAGCGGCAGATCGAGGAGACCTTCGGCGGGGCCTGCATCGACATGGGGTCCATGGCCGAGATGACCCCGTGGATGACCAACGCCGAGTGCCGGCACCGCACGGGCATGCACCTCTGGCAGGACGTCGTCTACACGCAGGTGTGCCACCCGCGGACCTTCCAGCCCGTGCCGTTCGGCGCCGAGGGCACGCCCGTGTACACCCACCTGGAGCGCACGTCGCAGCCCATGATCCGCCTGGTCTCCGGCGACCTCACCCGGTGGACCGACGAGCCGTGCCCCTGCGGGCGGACGTACCCACGGCTGCCGCGGGGGCTCTACGGGCGGATCGACGACATGTTCATCGTGCGCGGGGAGAACATCTACCCCAGCGCCATCGAGGACACGCTCCGGGCCATCGAGGGCTTCGGGGGGGAGTTCCGGGTGATCATCTCCCGGCGCGAGGCGATGGACGAGCTGCTGGTCCGCGCCGAGTACGCGGAGAGCCACGCGGCGCCCGACGCGCGCGCCCGCCTCCGCCAGGTGATGACCGAGCGGCTGCGCGCGCGCCTGGGGGTGCGGCCGGTGGTGGAGCTGGTGCCGGAGGGGACGATCCCGCGCACGGAGTTCAAGGCCCGGCGTGTCGTCGACGACCGGGACCTCTACCGGAAGGGCCTCGGCGGCTGACCGCCCGGGCCGGGAGAGACACGATGGCGGGGAGCATGTTCGACCGTGACGCCCTGGAGCGCGTGGCGGCGCAGCGGCGGGAGTGGGAGGCCGGGGAGCTGGCCGAGTTCCTGGCCCGCCAGCCGGAGTCCCGGGCCGAGTACCGCACGGGCTCGGGGCTCCCGGTCAAGCGCGTCTACACCCCCGAGGACATCGCCGACACGCCCTTCGAGGACATCGGGCTGCCGGGGCGCTACCCGTTCACGCGCGGCCCGTACCCCACCATGTACCGGGGCCGGCCGTGGACCATGCGGCAGATCGCGGGCTACGGCACGGGCGAGGACACCAACCGGCGGTTCAAGTACCTGATCGCGCAGGGCCAGACCGGGCTGTCCGTGGACTTCGACATGCCCACGCTGATGGGCTACGACTCCGACGACCCGCGGTCGCTGGGCGAGGTGGGCCGCGAGGGTGTGGCCGTGGACACGCTGGACGACATGGCGGCGCTGTTCGAGGGGATCGACCTGGAGCGCATCTCGGTCTCCATGACGATCAACCCCACCGCCTGGATCCTGCTGGCCATGTACGTGGCGCTGGCCCGGGAGCGGGGCCTGGACCTGAACCGGCTGTCGGGCACCTGCCAGACCGACATCCTCAAGGAGTTCATGGCCCAGAAGGAGTGGGTCTTCCCCATCCGCCCGTCGCTCCGGCTGGTGCGCGACATGATCGTGTTCTGCGCCCGCAACATGGCGCGCTACAACCCCATCAACATCAGCGGCTACCACATCTCCGAGGCCGGGGCCACGTCGCTCCAGGAGGTGGCCTTCACCATGGCCAACGGAATCGCCTACGTGGAGGAGGTGGTCGCGGCCGGCGTGCCGGTGGACGACTTCGCGCCGCGGCTGGCGTTCTACTTCGTGGCCCAGGCCGACTTCTTCGAGGAGGTGGCGAAGTTCCGGGCGGCCCGGCGCGTCTGGGCCCGGATCATGAAGGAGCGGTTCGGCGCGCGGAAGCCGGAGTCGATGCGCCTCCGGTTCCACTGCCAGACGGCCGCCATGACCCTCACGAAGGCCCAGCCCCTGAACAACATCGTGCGCACGGCGTTCCAGGCCCTCAGCGCGGTGCTGGGCGGTGCCCAGTCGCTGCACACCAACGGGCTGGACGAGGCGTACGCCATCCCGTCGGAGCTGGCGATGAAGGTGGCCCTGCGGACCCAGCAGATCATCGCCGAGGAGACCCGCGTGGCGAACGTGGTGGACCCGCTGGGCGGCTCCTACTACGTGGAGGCGCTCACCAACCAGTTCGAGCGGGCGGTGTTTGACATCCTGGCGAAGGTGGACGCCATGGGCGGCACGGTGAAGGCCATCGAGGAAGGCTGGTTCCAGCGGGAGATCGCCGATTCCGCCTACGAGTACGCCCGGCGGAAGGCCTCCGGCGAGCAGACCGTGATCGGCGTCAACAAGTACGTGGAGCCCGCCGAGCCGCCGGGCATCGACATCCACCGGGTCCCCGCGGAGGTGGAGGCGCGCCAGGTCGCGCGGCTCCGCGAGGTCCGGCAGCGGCGGGACGGCCGCCGGGTGGCCGAGCTGCTCGAGCGGCTGGCCACCGAGGCCCGCGACCCGTCCGTCAACCTGCTGCCCGTCACCATCGAGCTGGTCCGGGCGCGCGCCTCGCTGGGGGAGATCGTGGCCCGCCTCCGCGACGTGTGGGGCACGTACGTGGAGCGGCCGGTGTTCTGAACCCGCGGGGGCGGCCTCAGCCGGGCTCGCCCCGGAGCGGCACGTTCCTGAAGGTCCAGAAGAGCAGCAGGTCGTAGGCGATCTTCAGGCTCCCGCCCAGCACGAAGGGGGCCGAGAGGGCCAGGGCCTGCATCGTCCACCCCGTCAGCGCCGGCGTCGCCGCCTGGGCCAGCGTGCGGGCCAGGTTCGTGGCGCTGGCCGCTGCCTCGCGCTCGTGGTCGGCCACCACCGCCATCACCCACGCCTGACGGGTGGGGACGTCCATCTGGGAGAGCAGGTGGCGCGCCAGCAGGAGCGCCACGGCGGCGCCGGCCGTGGGCGCCCACGCGATGGCCACCAGGACCACGTTGGAGACCAGGTGCGAGACGACCATGGTGGGCAGCAGGCCGATGCGGGCCGCGACCGGCGGGGCCAGCAGGAGCGACGTCGCCGTAAGGAGCTGGGCGCCGGAGAAGGTGAGCCCGAGCCCGGCCAGGTCGAGCCCGAAGCGGGCGTGCAGGAAGTAGGCGACCAGCGACTGGAGCACGAAGCCCCCGGCGAAGGCGTCCAGGGCGAAGAGCGCGGCCATGCGGCGGATGAGCGGCGCCGAGGGCAGGCCACCCGCGGGCGCCGGCGCGAGGCGCCGGCCCGGGGGCAGCGCGGCGTAGGCCAGGGCCTGGACGAGTGCGCCGGCCAGGAACAGGGCGAACAGCCGCCGGTAGCCGCCCAGCCCCGCGGCCGACACGGCCCCCACGGCGG
>JBBIOF010000070.1:0-9474 GCA_037443505.1 Candidatus Rokuibacteriota bacterium | reverse complement strand
CAGCTCGCCGGCGCGCGGCAGCGCCAGCTTGTCCAGCGCGAGCGGCACGCCCAGGGGCACTCGCCGCCGGTAGCTGCCGCGCACCTCCCGGGCGCCAGCGAGGCCCGCGAGCGCGTCGAAGGCGGCCAGCACGCTGCCGCCGTGCGCGGCACCGGGCAGTCCCTGGAAGGCGGGGTCGAGCGTGAGGACGAGGCGGTCGCCGGCGCCCTCGAGACAGCGGCGGAGGACGGCGTCGGCGGCGGCCATGCGATAATCGCTCGTGTCGCCCATTCTAGCGCACCGCCCCTTCATCCGGGCGACCGTCACGAACTTCTTCTTCTTCTCGTCGCTGAACGGCTTCGTCCTGCTGCCCCTCTACGTCCAGCAGCTCGGCGGCACGGTGGTGGAGATCGGCGTGGTCATGGGCCTCTACAGCGCCACGGGCATCCTGTTCCAGCCGCTCATCGGTCCCTGGGTGGACGCGCTGGGCCGCAAGCCCTTCATGCTCGCCGGCGTCGCGCTGCTCCTGGTCTCGGCGCTCGTGGCCCTCGCCGCGGGGAGCATCCCGTGGCTCGGCCTGGTCCGTACGCTCCAGGGCATGGGCTTCTCGGCCTTCTTCGTGGCGAACTACTCCTACGTCATCGACCTCGTGCCCCCGCAGCGGCGCGGCTGGGCCCTGGGCATCTACGGCGTGTCGGGGCTCATGGCCACGGCGCTGGCGCCGCTGGCGGGCGAGGTGGTGATCCGCCGGCTGGGCTTCCGGTCCCTGTTCGCCGCCTGCGCCGCGCTGGCCGTCGTCGCCGGCGCCCTCGTGTGGCCGCTCCGCGAGCGCGAGCGCAGCGAGCCCCTCCCCGTGCACGGCTGGGCGTGGGCCCGTGCGGGCCTGGAGGACCTGGTCCAGCGCCACATGGCGGTGACGGTCTTCTTCGGGCTCGGCACCGGGGCCATCTTCACCTTCCTGCCCACCTTCGCCGAGAGCCTCGGCGTCACCACGCTGGCCCTCTTCTACACGGCCTACGCGGGCGCGGCCATGGGGGTGCGCGTGCTGGGCGGCCGGCTCATCGACACGCGCGGCCGCCGCGCGGTGATCGTGCCCTCCATGTTCGTGCAGGCGGGCGCCACCGCCCTGCTGGCCGCGCTGGGCCTGCTGCTGACGCCCACCAGCGAGGTGCCCGTGGTGCCGCTGCTCTTCCTGGCCGGCCTGCTCTCCGGCGGCGCCCACGGGTTCCTCTATCCCGGCCTGGCCGCGCTGGTGGCCGACCAGGCCTCCGAGGCCCGGCGGGGCGCCGTGGTGGGGGTCTTCAGCGCCGTCGTGCTGCTGGGCAACGCCGGGGGCGCCTTCGCGTTCGGGTACGTGACCCACGCCGTCGGCTACGGCTGGATGTGGGCGGTGCTCACGGGCATCCTGCTGGGCGGCGCCGGCCTGAGCCTGGGGCTCGCCGAGCCGCCCCGGTGACCATTTGCCCCGGCGCCGGCGCCAGCGTTTATACTGGCGTGAGCGCGCCGTCTCCGGGGGTGCCCGCATGAAATCGACAGGGCGCATCGCACTCGTCATGTTGTCGAGCCTGGTGCTGGCCGGCGCCTCGAGCGGCGCCCGGGAGCGCGCGGAGGCCCCGCCGCTCCCGGCGGCCGGGCTCCAGGAGGCCGAGGTGCTGGCGGTGATGCTCGACCCGCGCACGCAGTCACCCACGGTGCTGCTCCAGGGCAAGCGCGACAAGCGGAGCCTGGTGATGGCCATCGGGCTGTCGGAGGCGACGGGGATCGCGCTGCCGCTCCAGGGCGTCACGCCACCCCGGCCCCTCACCCACGACCTCTTCCTGACGCTCTTCGGCCGGCTCAAGGTCTCGCTGACCCGCGTGGTCATCACCGACCTGCGGGACGACATCTACTACGCCAGCGTCTACCTCACCGGGCCCGCGGGCGAGATGGTGCTCGACTCGCGCCCCTCGGACGCGATCGCGCTCGCCATCCGGGCCCGGGTGCCGGTCCTGGTGGAGGACCGCGTGTTCGACAAGGCGGGAACCCTGCAGGGCCCGCCGCGACCCTCGATCTGAGCGATGGCGCCCGACACCGACGACCTGCAGTGGGCGCTCAAGCGCCGGCTCGAGGACGTCTTCGCCAAGCTGGGCGAGAAGTACGGTGACCTCACCGGGCGGGTCGAGACGACCGTCCGCCCCGACGTCTCCTTCGACGAGGTCGGCGGGCTCGGTCCGGCCAAGGCGGCGCTCCAGGGCTTCGCCACCGCGCTGACCAACCCCGAGCGGTACCGGGAGTGGGGCATCATGCCGCCCAAGGGGGTGCTGCTCTACGGGCCGCCGGGCACCGGGAAGGCCATGCTGGCCCGCGCGCTGGCCGGCGTGGCCGACGCGGTCTTCTTCCACCTGAAGCTGCTCAACCTCACCTCCAAGTTCGGCCCCAACACCGCCGAGCTGCTGCAGGAGATCCTGCGCATCGCCGTGGGCGAGGGCCGGGCGGTGCTGCTGCTGGACGAGGTGGACGCGCTCTCCCTGGACCACCTGCTGCCGGGGCCGCAGGCGCGCGAGGCGAGCGCCCGCCTGGTGGCCGCCCTCTGCGAGAAGCTGGACGCGCTGGACCCGGCGTCCCGGGTGCTGGTGATCGCCTCCACCAGCCGCACCGACGCGCTCGACCCCGCGCTGGTGGCTCCCGGGCGGCTCGACCACCTGGTGGAGGTGACGCTGCCCGACGCCGCCGCGCAGCAGGAGATCCTGGAGCTGATCCGGGGCCGGTCCGAGCGGAGCTCGGGGCGGCCGCTCTTCGACCCCATCGACTACCGGAAGATCCTGCCGGTCCTGGGCGGCATGACGGGGGCCGACATCTCGGAGATCGTCCGCCGCGCGCTGGAGGCCAAGGTCCACGCGGCCGTCACCCGGGGGTCCGCGTCGCCCGTCACCACCGACGACCTGCTCGAGGCGGTGGACGCCTACCGGCGGGTGCGCGGCGTGGTGGAGAAGATCCGCTACGGGCAGTACCTCTGAGCGGCAGTGATCGCCACCACCTCCGTCCGCGTCCGCTACCAGGAGACCGACTGCATGAAGGTCGTCTACTACGCCAACTACCTCGTCTACTTCGAGGTGGGCCGCGTGGAGTACCTCCGGCAGGCGGGGATGGCGATGTCCGAGGTGGACAGCCGCGTCCACCTGCCGGTGGTCGAGGCGTCCGTGCGGTACGTGCGGCCGGCGCGGCTGGACGACCTCCTGGAGGTCCGCTGCTGGGTCAGCGAGCGCCGGCGGGCGTCCTTCCGGTTCTCCTACGAGATCCGCAGCGAGGCGGGCGAGACGGTGGCGACGGGCCACACCCTGCACGCGTGCTGGGACCCCGCCACCGGCCGGATGGTGGCGGTGCCCGGCTGGCTCGGCGCGATGATGCCCGTGGTGGCGGGCGCCGGCGAGCGCGGCCGGCGGACGAGGCCGTGTGCCGGCGGAGGCGAGCGTGTATAATCAGGGTCCGCGTGTGAAGAATCGTCCCCGTATGACTCGTCTCGCATGATCGAGGTCCGGAACCTCACGAAGCAGTACGGCCCCGTCACCGCCATCGAGGACGTGTCCTTCGACGTGGCGCCGGGGGAGATCGTCGGCTTCCTGGGCCCCAACGGGGCCGGCAAGTCGACGACCATGCGCATCCTCTCCTGCTTCATGCCGGCCACCAGCGGCTCGGCGCGCGTGGCCGGCTACGACGTGTTCCGCGAGTCGATGGAGGTGCGCCGGCGGATCGGCTACCTGCCGGAGAACGTGCCCCTCTACGCGGACCTCCGGGTGGGGCCGTACCTGGACTTCGTCGCCGAGGTGAAGGGCGTGCCGCGGGCCGAGCGCCGGCGCCGGGTGGCCGAGGTGATGGACCGGTGCCTGATCACCGACGTCCAGAACCGGCTGATCGGCAAGCTGTCCAAGGGCTACCGCCAGCGGGTGGGCCTGGCGCAGGCCATCATCAGCGACCCCCACGTGCTGATCCTGGACGAGCCCACCATCGGGCTCGACCCCAAGCAGATCACCGAGATCCGGTCGCTGATCAAGTCGCTGGCGGGCGAGCACACGGTGATCCTCTCCACGCACATCCTCCCCGAGGTCTCCATGCTGTGCAGCGGGGTGATCATCATCAACAAGGGTCGGATCGTGGCCCAGGGCCCCATCGACACCCTGGTGGAGCAGTTCTTCCCCACGGCCCGCGTCCAGGTGGAGGTGGCAGGGCCCCCGGCCGCGGTGCGGGAGGGCATGCGGAGGATCCCCGGGGTCCTGGAGGTGCGCGACGAGGCGGTGGCCGACGGCGTGGGCACGTACGTGGTGGAGTCGGCCCGGGGCCGGGACGTCCGGGGGGAGATCTTCCAGCTGGCCGCGCAGCAGAAGTGGGAGCTGCGCGAGCTCCGGCGGGTGGGCATGACCCTGGAGGAGGTCTTCATCCGGGTGGTGGCGGGGGAGGAGGCCGCGCCCGCGGGCGACGGGGCCGGGGAGGGCCAGGCATGAGGATCTGGCCCATCTTCAAGAAGGAGATGCGGCTCTACTTCACCTCGCCCATCGCCTGGGTGGTGCTCACCATCTTCCTCTTCATCGCCGGCTACTTCTTCTACTCGATCTTCGCCTTCTTCACGCTGGCCTCCATGCAGTCCGCCATGAATCCGGCCATGGCCCGGGACCTGAACGTCACCGACAGCGTCCTCCGCCCCCTCTTCTCCAACGTGAGCGTCATCCTGCTCCTGCTGATGCCGCTGGTGACCATGCGGCTGTTCGCCGAGGAGCGGCGGTCGGGGACCATCGAGCTGCTGCTGACGTACCCCGTGCGGGACGGCGCCGTCCTGGCGGGGAAGTACCTGGCCGCCCTGGTCCTCTACGCCATCATGCTGGGGTTCACGCTGGCCTACCCCGGCCTGGTGATCTACTTCGCCCGGGTCGAGTGGGGGCCGCTCCTGACCGGGTACGTGGGCCTCCTCCTGATGGGGGCGACGTTCCTCGCGGTGGGCCTGTTCGCGTCCTCGCTCACCGAGAACCAGATCGTGGCGGCCATCACCACCTTCGGCGTGCTGCTGATCTTCTGGGTGATCGGCTGGAGCGCCGACTACGTCGGCGGGCCCTGGGGGCGCGTGCTGGCCGACCTGTCGCTCCTGGAGCACTTCGACGGCTTCGCCAAGGGCGTCCTGGACACCCGCGACGTCGTCTACTACCTCAACTTCACGGTGCTGGCGCTCTTCCTGACGCTTCGGTCCCTGGAGGCGCGCCGGTGGAAGGGCTGAGGCCGTGAGAGAACCCCGTGAGCGGGAGGCCCGGGGGGCGCCCGGGGCCCCCGACGTCCTGGCATGAGGCGGCTGCTCGACTGGGCCGGGTACGCCGGCATCGCCGTGCTGGCCGCGGCGGCGATCCTGCCCTTCGCGCGCCCGGAGTGGGCGCGCTTCCGGTGGACGCTGGTCGCGGCGGGCGTGGTGCTGGTGCTGCTGTCGCTGGCCGTGCACCTGGGCCGGCTGCGGGAGGTCTTCGGCCGCCGCACGGCCCGCTACGGCGTCAACACCGCGGTGATGGTGGTCGTGGTGCTGGGCATCATCGGCCTGGTGGAGGCCGTGTCCTACCGCCACAACGCCCGCCTGGACCTCACGGAGAACCGCCGGCACAGCCTCTCGCCGCAGACCATCCAGCTCCTCCAGGGCCTCCGCACCGAGGTGAACGCGGTGGCCTTCTTCCGCACCGACCAGCCCGGCAAGCGGGTGGCCGAGGACCTGCTCAAGCAGTACGCGCGGTACGCCGGCGGCAGGTTCACCTGGCGAGTGGTCGATCCGGACCGCGAGCCCGGACTGGCCCGCCGGTACGGCGTGGAGTCGTACGGGACCGTCGTGCTGGAGACCAAGGAGCGGTCGGAGAAGGTCCTGGACGCCGAGGAGGAGAAGCTCACCAACGGCCTGGTGAAACTCACCCGGGAGGGCAAGCGGGTCATCTACGTGGTCCAGGGTCACGGCGAGCACGACCTGGCCAGCAGCGACCGGGCGGGCTTCAGCGAGGCGAAGACCGCCCTGGAGCGGGCGAACTACGAGGTGAAGCCGCTGGTCCTGGCGCGGGAGGGCAAGGTCCCGGCCGGCGCGGCGGCGGTCATCGTCGCGGGCCCGCGGGCGGACCTGCTGCAACCCGAGCTGGACGCCCTCGACGCGTACGTGGGCGGCGGCGGCAAGCTCCTGGTCATGGCGAACCCGACCATCCTGAACCCCGGGCCCGGCGAGGGCCTCAAGCGGTTCCTGGCCCGGTACGGCGTGGAGCTGGGGGACAACCTGGTCATCGAGGTGAACCCGATCGGCCGCCTGTTCGGCATCGGCCCCGAGGTGCCGATCGTGCAGCAGTACGAGCCGCACCCCATCACGCGCGACATGGGGGGCGTGAGCACGCTCTTCCCGCTCACCCGCTCCGTGGCCGCCGCCAAGACCCCGCCGGCGGGCGTGACCGTGCAGCCCCTGGCGCGGACGAGCCCGGAGAGCTGGGGCGAGACCGACCGCGCCTCGCTCCAGGCGGGACAGGTCCGGCCCGACCCGCAGGACGCGCGGGGCCCGCTGCCCGTGGCCGCGGTGGTCACGCGGGACAAGGCCCGCATCGTCGTCTACGGCACGTCGACCCTCGCGTCGAACCAGTTCCTGAACGTCCAGGGCAACCGCGACTTCTTCCTCAACACGGTGAGCTGGCTCGCCGAGCAGGAGGACCTGATCTCGATCCGGCCGAAGGACACGCGGCAGACGCCCGTGTTCCTCACCTCCCAGCAGGCCCAGGCGGTCTTCCTGATCCCGGTGGTCGTCCTGCCGGGCGTCGTGCTGGTGGGCGGGATCGTGACGCTGGTGCGGCGCCGCGCCGCGAAGTAGCGCGTCATGCGCTGGCAGACCACCGCGGCGCTCGCCGTCGTCCTCGTCGCGCTCGCCGCCTTCTACTACGTCTACGAGATCCGGCTGGGCCCGGAGCGGGAGCGGGCGGAGGCGCGGAAGGGCCGTGTCTTCAGCGCCGAGCCCGCCGACGTCCAGGCCGTGACCATCAAGCGCGCCGCCGACACCGTGGCGCTGGTGCGCGAGGGCGACGGCTGGCGGCTCCGGGAGCCGGTCGCGGCGCGGGGCGACCGGGGCAAGGTCGAGGACGTGCTCACCACGGTGCTCACGGCGAAGATCGACCGCGAGATCGCCGCCCGGCCCGCGTCGCTGGCCGAGTTCGGGCTGGACCGGCCGGCGGCCGAGGTCGCCGTCACGCTGAAGGACGGCAGGCGGCTGGGGCTGGCGCTCGGCACGAAGAACCCCACCGGCAGCTGGGTCTACGCCAGGGAGGCGGACAAGCCCGCCGTCTTCGCGCTGCCCGAGTCGGTGCTGCGCGACGCGACCCTGCCGGCGGCCGACTTCCGCGACCGGACCATCCTGACCCTGGACCGCCAGGCGGTCTCCGGCCTCGAGATCGTGACGGGAGAGGAGACGCTGGCCGTGGAGCACGCCGGCGACCGCTGGTCGCTCACGCGCCCGCGCGCGCTGGGGGCCGACGCGGACGCCATCGGCGACCTCCTGGACAAGCTCACCGCGGCGAAGGTGAAGGAGTTCGTGGCCGAGGCGCCGCCCTCCCTCGCGCCCTGGGGACTCGACCGCCCCGTGCGCCTCACCATCCACCAGGGCCGGGACAGGGACCGCTCGAGCCGGACGCTCCTCTTCGGGCGTGCCGACGCCGGCCGCCAGGGCGTCTACGCCATGCGCGCGGGCGAGACGTCCGTCCTCCTCCTGCCAGAGGACGTGTGGAAGGCGCTGCCGAAGAACGTGGCCGCCATCCGCGACAAGGCCGTGGTGGCGTTCGAGCGCGAAAAGGTGACGCGCCTGGACCTGGCGAGCCCGCGGGGCGAGGTCACCATCGAGCGGGCCGGAGACCGGTGGCGGATCACCCGGCCCGAGCCCCTGCCGGCCGACCAGGTCGAGGTGGGCGCGGTGCTCATGAAGCTGCGCAACCTCAGGGCCCAGGGCTTCCTCAGCGAGGACGCCGCCGCGGTGTCCCGGTACCTCGGCCGGCCCGAGGTCCGGGCGACCCTGACCCTCCAGGGCGCGCAGGCGCCCGTCACTGTGCTGCTGGCACCGTCGCCGGAGCGCCGCGGGGGCCAGCCGGCGGCGTACGCCGCCGTGGCCGGCCGGGGCCCGGTGGTGCTGGTGGAGGGGACGGCGCTGGCGGAGGTGGGCCGGTCCCTCGCGGAGCTGCGCGACCGCACCCTGGTGAGCGGGCTCGAGCCCCGGGACGTCAAGCGCGTGCAGGTCCGGAGCGGCGGCCGCTCGGTGCTCCTCGAGCGCGCGAGCGACACTGAGTGGCGGGTCCTCGAGCCGGCCCGGGGCGCGGCCCGGAGCGGCAAGGTGGACGACCTCCTGTGGAGCCTGCGCGCCCTCAAGTGGAAGGAGATCGCGGCGCCGCGGGCCGACGAGCCGGCCCGCTGGGGCCTGGACCGCCCCTCGGCCGAGGTCCGGCTCTACCGCGCGGACGGGACGGAGATCGGCGCCCTCCAGGTGGGCCGGCGGGACGGCGAGCGCCTCTACGTGAAGCTCGGGTCCGCCCCTGCCGTGTACGCCGTGGACCCGAAGCTCCTGGAGATCCCGAAGGTCCCCGACGACTTCCAGGGCTGAAGGCGGCCCCTCACAGCTGGCGCGGCCGGGGGGCGTGCGCTACCATACCGCTCGTGACCCGGGAAGGGATCTACCTCAAGCAGCTCGAGCTGGGGCCGATGCAGAACTTCGTCTATCTGGTCGGCGATCCCGTCACCCGGGAGTGCGTCGTGGTGGACCCCGCCTGGGAGATCGACACCATCGTCGACACCGCGGCCGCTGACGGGATGACGCTGGTGGGCGCCCTGGTGACCCACACCCACCAGGACCACGTGGGCGGCAGCCTGGAGTCGTGGGGGATGCCGGGCCGCATCCCCGGCGTGGAGGAGCTGCTGGACAGGGTGCGGGCGAAGGTCTACGTCCACAAGGCCGAGCGGGAGTTCCTCAAGGGGTTCGGCTCCGACCTGGTCAAGGTGGACAACCACGACACGCTCGCCATCGGCCGGCTCACCCTCACCTTCCTCCACACTCCTGGGCACACGCCGGGCTCGCAGTGCTTCCTGGTCGACGGGCGGCTCGTCTCCGGGGACACGCTGTTCATCGGGTCCTGCGGCCGCACGGACCTGCCGGGGAGCGACCCCTCGGAGATGTACTACTCGCTCACCCAGCGCCTGGCGGCGCTGCCCGACGACACCATCCTGCTGCCCGGCCACAACTACGGCGGGCCGTCCTCCACCCTGGGCGCCGAGCGCCGCCACAACCCGTTCATGAGGTTCAGCGGGCTGGGGGAGTTTTTGCGGGCCATGGGCGGCGGGCGCATCGTCCTGCCCTGACCGCCGGCGCGACTCGGTCTCAGTCGCCGACGCGCAGCACCTGACCGGTCACCGACCGCGGGCAGGTCGCGAAGAACACCACGGCCGCCGCCACGTCCTCGGCGTCGCCCGCGCGCCCGCGGGTCAGCGCCC
>JBBIOF010000069.1:0-9477 GCA_037443505.1 Candidatus Rokuibacteriota bacterium | reverse complement strand
GCCGGCGGCCACCGTGCGGCGCGCGATCGAGCCGGTGTCAGGCACGGGGGCCGACGGCGGCGCCCTGGAGGACCGGCCGGTCCGCGGCGGCGCCCAGGTACTCGTCGCACCAGAGGGTGAACACCAGGAGCCCGTAGATGTTGCGGCTCAGGTCGGCCCGCCGGCTCTCGTGGGCCTGGACCAGGGCCGCCACCGCGGCGGGGTCGAAGAAGCCGGCGCGGCGCAGGCGCGAGGCGCCCAGCACGTCGTGCACCAGGTCGCGGAGCTCGCCGGCCAGCCACACGGGCATGGGCACGTTGAAGCCGCGCTTGCGCCCGGACAGGACGGCCGGCGGCAGGTCGCGGGCCATGGCGCGCTTGAGGATGTACTTCTTGGTGAGCCGGTGGAGCTTCAGGTGCGGGGGCAGGGTGGCCGCGAACTCCACCACGCGGTGGTCCAGGAACGGCACCCGGGCCTCCAGGGAGTGCGCCATGCTCATCCGGTCGGCCTTCACCAGGAGGTCGTCCGGCAGGTAGACGGTGAGGTCGATGTGCTGCAGCCGCGTGAGCGCGTCGGGGGCCTCGCACGCCTCCCAGGCCTCGCGGTAGAGGCGGAAGGGGTCCTCCAGGCCGGCCGGCGGGTGGAGGTACAGGGCGCGCTTGGCGTCCTCGGTGAAGATGACCTTCCACCAGTAGTGCCCCTCGGCCGGCGGCCGCAGGGCGCCGGCCACGAAGCGCTTCGCCCGGTAGTCGAAGCTCACCTTCCGGTGCGAGGTGGGCAGGCGCCGGACCGCGGCCGGGATGAGCGTGGAGGCCAGGAGCCGCGGCAGCCGCCGGTAGAGGGCGGCCAGCTTCCAGGCGGTGTACGTCTCGTACCCGGCGAACACCTCGTCACCGCCCTCGCCGCTCAGGGCCACGGTGACGTGCCGGCGTGCCAGCTCGGACACGCAGTAGACCGGGATGGCCGAGCTGTCGGCGAAGGGCTCGTCGAAGTACCGGACCAGCCGGGGCAGCAGGGTGGCGGCATCGGGCCGCACCACCATCTCGTGGTGCCGGGTGTCGAAGGCCCGGGCCACCGTCCGCGCGTAGGCCAGCTCGTCGTAGGACCGCTCCGCGAACCCGATGGAGAAGGTCTGGATGGGCCCGGACGACACCTCGCGCATGAGGGCCACCAGCGTGCTGGAGTCCACGCCCCCGCTGAGGAAGACGCCCAGCGGCACGTCGCTCAGGAGGTGCTGTGCCACCGTCGTTTCGAGGAGTGCGCGGAGCTCCTCGGCGTAGCTCGCCTCCGGGCGCGGCCGCCCGTTGCCCCCGGGCGCCGGGTAGGCCAGGCGCCAGTACCGGCGGAGCGCGACGTCGCCGCGGGCGCAGACCATCAGGTGCCCCGGGGGGAGCTTCTTCACGGCCCGGAGGATGGTCCGCGGGCCGGGCACGTAGTTGAGCGACAGGTAGTCGTGGAGCGCCTGGAGGTCGACCTCCCGCGGGGCACCCGCCGCCAGGAGCGCCTTGATCTCCGAGCCGAACAGGACGCGGTCGCCGTCCGCCAGGTAGTAGAGCGGCTTGATGCCCAGGCGGTCGCGGGCCAGGAGCAGCCGCTTCCGCCGGGCGTCCCAGAGGGCGATGGCGAACATGCCGGCCAGGTGCGTGACGAAGTCGTCGCCGTGGTCCTCGTACAGGTGGACGATGACCTCCGTGTCGGAGCTGGTGGCGAAGACGTGGCCGGCGCGCTCCAGGGACCGCCGGAGCTCCAGGTAGTTGTAGATCTCGCCGTTGAAGACGGTCCACACGGTGCCGTCCTCGTTGCGGATGGGCTGCCGCCCCGTGGCGAGGTCGATGATCTCGAGCCGGCGCATGCCCATGCCGAACGGGCCGTCCACGTACACGCCCTCGTCGTCGGGGCCCCGGTGGGCCAGGACGCGGCACATGCGGAGGACGGACTCCGCGGACACCGGCTCGGCGCCGTCGCGGTTCAGCCAGCCTGCGATTCCACACATGGCCTCAGACTCCTGCGTCGCGTGGTCGAGGGGCGCCACGGCTCGGCCGGGGCGCCCCGAGCCTCCGGGGGGCCCGGGGGGCGCACCCGGAGCCCCCGGTGATCACCCTGACTCCGGGTCGCCCCGACGGGGCACGGTGCGCAGCAGGGCCAGGCCCACCAGGGCACCGGCGAGGTCGAGCGCCAGGTCGCGCGCCGCCGGCGTGCGGGTGGGGATCCAGGCCTGGAGCGCTTCGGAGCCCGCCGACACCGCGCAGGCGCCGAGGAGCGCCGTCAGGTCGGCGCGACGATCCGGGCCGCCCGGCGCCTCCACCGCGCGGCGGACGAGCACCGCCAGGACCAGGAACGCGGAGACGTGGTAGACGTACTGGAGCAGCCAGCGCGGCAGCCCGTAGACCACCGGCTCCTCGGGCGGCACGAAGAAGGCCTTGGGGCGCGACGCCACGAAGAGGATCAGCGCCGTCCACCCGAGGGCCGGGAGCAGGCGGAGCCGCGACCACGGAGCCATCCCCGGCGGTCAGCCGATCCGGCTCAGGGAGTTCCATACCGCCTGCTCGTCGTCCAGCGGCCGCGCCGCCACGATGCGGTCGTAGAGCCGCGCCAGGTCGCCGATCATGCGGTCCAGGCCCATCAGGTCGCGCGCGCGGCGGTGGGCGGCCGCCGCCATGCGGCCCGCCAGGTCGGGCTCCGACAGCACCCGGTCGATGGCTGCCGCCAGGGCGTCCGGGTCGTGCGGCGGCACCAGCAGCCCGGTCTCCTCCTGCACCACCAGCTCGGCGACGCCGGCCACCGCGGTGCTCACCACCGGCAGGCCCCGGTACATGGCCTCGCTGAGGGCGCGGCCGACGCCCTCGCGCCGGGACGACATGGCGAACACGTCGAGGACGCCCAGGACGTCGGCCACGTCGTCCCGCTCGCCCAGGAGGCGGACGTGGTCCTCGAGCCCGAGGTCGCGGACCTGCCGCTCCAGCCGGGGCCGCATCGGGCCCTCGCCGCAGAGCAGGAGCACGAGGCGCGGGTACCGGCTCACCAGCCGGGCCGCCGCGTCCACCAGGTAGTGGTGGGCCTTGGCCTCGACCAGGTACCCCACCGTCCCCACGACGGGCCAGGCGCCCTCCAGCCCCAGCGCCCGCCGGGTCTCGGCCGGCGCGCGCCGCGGCCGGCACGCCTCGAAGTCGAGCCCGCTGTAGATCGTCACCAGCTTCCCCTCCGGGGCCATCCCCAGGGCCGCCACCTGCTGCCGGAGGAGCTCCCCCACGCACACCACCCGGTCGGTGACGGCGGCCACCAGCCGCTCGACGCTCGCGTAGGCGCGCGTCTTCCAGCCGCGCGTCATCTCGAACGGGAAGCCGTGCACCGTGTGGACCACGGCGTGGACCCCGGCCAGCCAGGCGGCGACGCGCCCCAGCAGCCCCGCCTTCGTCGAGTGGGTGTGCACGACGCGGTAGTCGCGGGAGCGGAAGAGCCGGTAGAGGCTGCGCAGCGCGCGGAGGTCCCGGGCGGGGTCCGGCTCCCGCACCAGGTCGTCCACCACGTGGACGGCGACGCCCGCGCTCCGGGCCTCGGTGATCAGCCGCCCGCCCGGCCCGCAGACCAGCTCGACGCCGTATCCCCGGGCCAGGAGCCCCCGCAGCGTGAGCAGGGTGTTGCGCTGGGCGCCGCCGAACGGGTGCGACTCGGTGATGACGTGGGCGACGGTGTACCGCCGCGGCTCATCGAGCCGGCGGGCGGTGTCCACGGCCCACGCCATGATGCTCGAACCCGAATGCGGTGGCCTTCTCTGGCTCATAGACGTTCCTCAGGTCCAGCAGGAGGGGCCGGCGCATCAGCCCCTTGAGCCGTCCGAGATCGAGGTTGCGGAACTGGTTCCACTCGGTCACCAGCACCAGGGCGTCGGCGCCCTCGGCGGCGCTGTAGGCGTCGGCCCGGTAGTCCACCTGCGGGAGGAGCCGCCGGGCCTGGTCCATCGCCGCGGGGTCGTACGCCTGCACGCGGGCGCCCCGGCGCAGCAGCTCCTCCACGATGGCGAGGGCCGGCGCCTCGCGGACGTCGTCGGTGTTCGGCTTGAAGGCGAGTCCCAGGACGGCGACGGTGACCTCGTGGAGGGCCTCGCCCGGACCGCCCAGGGCGGCCACGATCTTCTCCACCATGCGGGCCTTCTGTCGCTCGTTGACCTCGACGGTGGCCTCCGCCAGGAGGGACGGACAGCCGTGCTGGCGGGCCAGGCGAGCCAGCGCCCGCGTGTCCTTCGGGAAGCAGGAGCCGCCGTAGCCGGGGCCCGGGTGCAGGAACTTGGAGCCGATGCGCCGGTCCAGCCCCATGGCCCGGGCGGCCACGTGCACGTCGGCGCCCAGCACCTCGCAGAGGTTCGCCATCTCGTTGATGAAGCTGACCTTCATGGCCAGGAAGGTGTTCGAGGCGTACTTGATCAGCTCGGCGGTCTCGATGGTGGTCACCACGAAGGGCGTCTCGATCAGGGAGAGGGGGCGGTAGAGGTCGCGAAGGATGGCCACCGCCTGGGGGCTGTCGGCGCCGATGACCACCCGGTTCGGGCGCAGGAAGTCCTCCATGGCGGAGCCCTCCCGGAGGAACTCCGGGTTGGACGCCACGTCGAAGCTCAGGGGCTCGGCGTGCCCGTTCTCCGCCCGGAGGATGCGCTGGATCCGCCGGCCCGTGCCGATGGGCACGGTGCTCTTGGTGACGATGACCTTGTAGCCGTCCAGGTTGCGGGCGATGGTGCGGGCGACCTCCTCCACGTCCCTGAGGTCGGCCGAGCCGTCGTCCAGGGAGGGCGTGCCCACGGCGATGAAGACCACCAGCGACTCGCGGACGGCGCGGGCCGCGTCGGTGGTGAACTCCAGGCGGCCCTCGTCCAGGTTCTTCTTCAGAATTTCCCCGAGCCGCGGCTCGTGGATGGGCACCTCGCCCCGGGCGAGCGCGGCGATGCGCGCCGCGTCCCGGTCCACGCACGTGACGTGGACTCCGAAGTCGGCGAAGCACACGCCGGTGACCAGCCCCACGTACCCGGTTCCGATGATGGCGATGTTCATGGGCTCTCCTCGAGGCCGGGGCTACCCGGCGCGGTGGCCCGGGGCCTCGTTCCCGACCGGCTCGCGCGGGCCCGCCGCCAGCGGGCGAGGGCGCGCCGGCGGCGCGGAGAGCTCCCGGTACATGCGGTAGTCTCGCTCGACCACCGCCTTCCAGTCGTACTGGGCGGCCACGGCCGGCCCGTTCCGCGAGCACCGCTCCCAGAGGTCGGGCTCGGCGAGCAGGCGGACGATGGCGCCGGCCAGCGCACCCGGGTCGCGCGGGGGAACCGAGAGGCCGGTGGTGTCGATGATCCCCTCGGCGTTGCAGGCGTCCGTCACCACGGCCGGCGTGCCGCAGGCCAGGGCCTCGAGCAGGACCTTGGGGAGCCCCTCGTGGAGGGAGGCCATCACGAAGACCCGGCTCGTGTTGAGCAGCCGGACCACCTCCGGGTGCGGCAGGACGCCGGTGAGGACGACCCGGCCGGCCAGGCCCAGCCGCTCCACGGCGGCGGCGATGGCCGGCCGCTCCTCGCCGTCGCCCACGATGACCAGGCGGTGGTCGGGGAAGCGCTGGAAGACGATGCGGGCCGCTTCCAGGAGGTCGGGGTAGCCCTTCTTCCACTTGAAGGACCCGATGGCGACGAGCTGCGGCTCCCGGGGCAGGTGCTGGTCGGAGAAGACCGCCAGGTCCACCCCGGTGGAGGAGACCCAGATCCGCTCGCGGGGCACGAAGGGTGCGAGCTGCCGGCCGATCTCCGCGGACACGACGACCACCCGGTCGGCGAGCCGGATCAGCCAGCGCAGCAGGGGCAGGTTCTTGAGGGCGGCGGCCTCGGTGGTGTTGTGGAGCGAGAGGACCAGCCGGGATCCCAGCAGGAGCTTCGCCAGCACCCCGTACCCCAGCCGCTTGAGCGAGTGGCAGACGACCAGCTCGGGGCGGAACCGGAGCATCTCCCGCACCGCGACGGCGAGGAAGCGCGTGTTGCCGCGGACGGCGCGCACCGCCAGCCGCACCTGCAGGAGCAGGCGCGCCGCACGGCCCGTGGGCTGCTCCCCGAAGATGCGCTCGCGCAGGCCGGCCGGCGTGGTGCTGTCCGGCGTGTCCACCGCCACGAGCCTGACGTGGGGCGGCAGCGGCAGGGCTCCCTCGGTCCTGCGGGTGACGAAGAGGGTGGGCTCCTCCACGTACCGGGCGAAGTAGTAGGGGACGAGCCCCGCTCCGGGGTTCCGGGGGCTCGGCAGCGTGTTGAAGATCCGGCAGATTCTCATGGTCGGTTCCTGGACGACGGCCTCGCGGTGGTGCGGAGCCTCAGAGGTACCCGAGACCCTGCAGGGTGTCCTTCATCAGCTCCTCTTCCTCGCGGGTGCGCTGGTAGTCGGGGCCCGGGCCCTCGCCCCCGGAGGCCGCCGGGAGGAGGGGCGCCGCCGCGGCGTGCTCCGGACGGAAGATGTCCAGCACCCGGCCGTCCATGTCGGCGGGGGCGGTGAAGCCGAGCCCGAAGAGGAGCGTGGGGGCGACGTCGACGATGTCGGCGGCCGGCAGCGTGCCGGGGCGGATCATGGGCCCGGCGGCGATGAAGATCCCGTCCATGCGGTGATGCCCGGTGACGTTGCGGACCCAGGTGGCGCCGCGGCCGCCGCGGGCCAGGGCGGCGGCCACCGGGCCCGACACCGCCCGGCTGTCCACGGCCCCCCGGAAGCCCTTGACGTTCACCATCAGGTCGGGCCCGAGCGGCAGGCGCTCGCCCCGGTAGAGCTCCTCCGGACGCCGCACCTCCAGCTCGATCCCCACCTCGGGGTCGGCGCCCAGGGCCTGGAGTGCGTCCGCCAGCTCCTCGCGCAGGCCCGCGCCGTCGGCCCCGCCGGCGCCCAGGAAGATGGAGCCCACCAGCCGGTTGGCGCCCAGCGAGAAGACGCGGCTCCGTCCGGTGGCGATCTTCTGCTCCGCGCGCGGGCGCGTGATGCCGAGGCGGCCCTTGAGGAAGCGCTTGCCCGCGGTGTAGAGGGGCGGGGCGGCCCGGCGCACCAGGGGCTCCAGCGTGTCCTCGAGGAGCATCCAGAGGCGCCGGCCCCGCAGGTACCCCTGCCGCCCGAGCCAGGCGTTGAGGTAGAAGCAGCGGTCGATGGGGCCGAACCCGTGGTCCGAGACCAGCATCACCGTGGCGTCCCCGGAGAGCCCGCGGCACAGCTCGGCCACGATGCCGTCCAGCAGGCCCCACAGGCGCTGGAACTCGGCGCGATAGCGGGGCGACCGCGCCGGGTCGTGCTGGGGGTGGGACGCGTCCCAGTGCTTCCAGAGGTAGTGCTGGATGAAGTCCGAGGCGCTCAGCACCGTGACGAAGACGTCCCAGTCCCGGGAGTCGAGCAGGTGGCGCAGGACGTCCACGCGCTTGCCGAACCCGCGGAGGAGGTGGGCGACGAAGAGGTCCTCGTTGTCGGTGTAGATGGGGTCGTTGTAGAGCGTCAGCTCGGGCTCGAAGCCCCCCGCCCGCCGGTGCAGCTCGGCCAGCAGCCCGGAGGGCCAGGCGAGACGCTCGTTCACGGGCGAGCCGAGCCCGCCCACCATGAAGCCGTTGATGGGGTAGGCGGGGTAGAGCATCGGGTAGTTGAAGATGCCCACGCGCAGGCCCCGGGCGGACAGCAGGTCCCAGAAGGCCGACCCGGCGAGGACGCTCGACGTGATGGACTGGAACCGCCCGCCCACCTCGCGGCGATTGAGGAAGTCGAAGACTCCGGTCTTGCCCGGGTTCTTGCCGGTCGCGAGCGACACCCAGGCCGGGCCGGTCACCGGCGGGTACACGCTGGTGAGGGGGGCCGACACGCCGGACGCCTTCAGGCGCCCGATGGTCGGCAGGACACCCTCGCGGACGAGGGGGTCGATGACGTCGAAGGTCGCGCCGTCGAGACCGATGATCAGCGTCTTCGGGCGTGGCATGGGCTCCTCGGGGACCTCGGGCCGGTCAGTCCAGGAAGCGGTACACGAAGATCTTCCACAGGGCGACCAGGCCGTCGCGCCAGGTGATCTTCTTGCCCTCGGCGTAGGTGCGCCCGTGGTAGGAGATGGGGACCTCGTAGATGCGGACGCCCAGCTTCGCGGACTTGATGACCAGCTCGGGCTCGATGTCGAAGCGGTTGGCGCGGAGGCGGAGCTGCTTGAGCACCGGGGTCCGGAAGGCCTTGTAGCCCACCTCCATGTCGCTCAGGTTCAGGTCCGTGGCAAGGTTCGTGACCAGGGTGAGGAAGCGGTTGGCCAGGTAGTGGCGGAAGTAGAGGACGCGGTGCTCGCCGCCGTGGAAGCGGTTGCCGAACACCACGTCGGCGCGCTGCTCGACGATGGGGCGCAGCAGGGCCGGGTAGTCGCGCGGGTCGTACTCGAGGTCGGCGTCCTGGATGACGACCACGTCGCCGGTGGCGCGCTCGATGCCGGCGCGGATGGCGGCGCCCTTGCCGCGGTTCCGGTCCTGGAGGACAACCTGGAGCCCGGGATGCCTGGCGGCCAGCACGGCCAGGTGCTCCCGCGTCCCGTCGGTGGAGCCGTCGTCCACGACGAGCAGCTCCAGGTGCGCGTCCACAGGGGCGGCCATCACGCGGGACACGACCTCGCCGATGGTGAGCAGCTCGTTGAAGACGGGGACGATCACCGAGACCTTCATGATCTCTCCCCCGGGTGCGGCTCGGGCGTCCGGCGGGCGAGGATGACGATGTCGGGGCTGAGGCCCGGGATCAGGCGCGGCCCCAGGAAGCGCCGGCTGGTGAAGTGCGCCACCGTCCGGTAGCCCAGCGCCCCGCCCAGGAGCGCCTCCAGGTCCTCGCGCCGCGCCGTCTGCCGGTACTGGCGGTACCTGGCGCTGGAGAGGACCAGGAAGTCCGGGGGCTGCGGCCCCGACCAGACGAGGCCGCCGTCCAGCGACACCGGCACGACCGCCAGCGACGCCGGCAGTCGCGGCAGGTACGTGGGCTGGGCGTCCGTGCCCACCAGGGTTCCTGCGGGGATCTCCCGGGCGATCCACGCCTCGGCCGCGTACCGCGCGTCGTGGGTGAAGTCGAGGTCGAGGGAGGCGCCGTAGGCGAGCGAGTAGAGGAGCAGGGCGGCGACCGCGGCCTGCCCGGGGCGGCCCCGCCCCCACAGCCCGGCCAGCGCGTACCCCCCGTACGGCGCCAGGACCAGGACCAGCGGCAGGACGAACCGGGGCAGCACGTAGAGCACCACGCCGAGGAAGGAGGCGAAGTACGACAGGCCGAGGAGCAGCGGGAACGCCGCCGAGCGGCGCCGCGCCAGGCAGAGCGCGACCCCACCGGCGCACGCCGCCAGCGCCGGGACGTTCAGCGCGCCGGCCAGGTGGTCCAGCGTGGCCAGCGCGAGCCCCAGGTAGCCGGCAGGGGACGCCGCGTAGGTCTGGTAGGGGGCCGAGCCGGCGCCGGCGATGTAGCGCAGGTGGGTCACCCAGCCGGAGAAGTTGAACGCGAGGTTGCTGGC
>JBBIOF010000068.1:0-9540 GCA_037443505.1 Candidatus Rokuibacteriota bacterium | reverse complement strand
CGGCGGCGTGCGCACCGCGAGCCGCGCCAGGCGCCGCGGCGTCAGCTCGCTGGCCAGGCGCCAGGCCGGGTCGGCGGCGGCGTCCTTCCGCTTGATCAGCAGCCAGTCCTTCCCCGAGCCGCGGGCCAGCCGCGCGAGGACCCACTCGCCCCTGAGCTTGCGCCCGGCGAGCCGGAAGACCAGCTTGCCGGCATCGAGCTGCTCCCCCGGGTCGCCGGGGTCGGCGGGCTCCCAGGTGCCCGCGTCCCACACCACGACCGGGCCGGCGCCATAGTGGCCCTCGGGGATGATCCCCTCGAAGTCGGCATACTCCACCGGGTGGTCCGGCACCGCGACCGCCAGCCGGCGGTCGGCCGGGTTCATGGACGGCCCCTTCGGGACCGCCCAGGACCGGAGCACGCCACCCACCTCCAGGCGGAAGTCGTAGTGCAGGCGGGTCGCCCGGTGCTCGTGGACGACGAACCGGCCCCCGGAGCCCTTCACGCGGCGCCTGGCCACGGCCCGGTTCTACCCCGGGGACGGCACGGCGGCAACGGCGTCCCACACGCCCGCGACGGCGGCGGCGCACACCGGGCAACGCCCCTCGGTGACGCGGTTGTCGACGATCCGGAAGCCCCGCCGGCGGACGAGCCAGCACCCGCAGTCGGGACACGCCGTGCTCTCCCACGGATCGCCGGGGACGTTGCCCGTGTAGACGTACC
Organism: Candidatus Rokuibacteriota bacterium; assembly: GCA_037443505.1. Taxonomy (GTDB): domain Bacteria; phylum Methylomirabilota; class Methylomirabilia; order Rokubacteriales; family CSP1-6; genus JBBIOF01. Next base: position 8,839 of record JBBIOF010000068.1, on the reverse strand, counting down.
TGAGCCCCGCCCGGCGGCCGATGCCCGCAGCCCGGTGGAGCACGGCCGGCGGCGTCGGCGGGACGTCGAGCATGCGGTAGGCGGGGTAGAACGCGGAGACGTGCCAGGGCATGTCGCGGTCCACGGAGGCGAGCCAGCCGGCCAGCGCCCCCAGCTCCCGGTCGGAGTCGTTCCGGCCCGGGATCACCAGCGTCGTGACCTCGACCCAGATCCCGCGCCGCCGCATCCCCCGGATCGTCTCCAGCACGGGCTCGAGCCGGGCCCCGCACACCTTCCGGTAGTAGCGGTCGGAGAAGCTCTTGAGATCCACGTTGGCCGCGTGGAGCACCGGCGCCACCAGGTCCAGCGCCTCGGGGGTCATGTAGCCGTTGGTGACGAACACGTTCCTGAGTCCCGCCGCGACGGCGCGCCGCGCCGTCTCCAGGGCCAGCTCGAAGAAGATCGTGGGCTCGGTGTAGGTGTACGCGATGGACGCGCAGCCCCGCTGCACCGCCGCGTCCACGATGTCGCCCGGCGCGGCGGGCTCGGCCGGAAACGGCCAGCCGCGCATCCGTGGCCACTGCGAGATCGCCCAGTTCTGGCAGAACAGGCAGTGGAAGTTGCAGCCGGCCGTGGCGATGGAGTACGCCAGGGTTCCGGGCAGGAAGTGGAAGAGCGGCTTCTTCTCGATGGGATCCACCTCGGCGCTGCAGACGGCGTCGCCGACCAGGGTGACGAGCGTGCCGTCCCGGTTCTCGCGGACCCCGCAGATGCCGCGGAGCCCCGGCCGGATCACGCAGCGGTGAGCACAGAGGTTGCAGGCGACCGTTCCCCCGGCCCGCCGCTCCCAGAGGAGCGCCTCGGACGCCAATCCTCCTCCTTCCGCCGCGCGCCGGCCCGGGCGGCGCGCCGCCACCAGCCGATGGACGGAGCAACGCCGGTGCCACGGGCCCCAAGCCGAAGATCAACGAAATCGAGACCTCCCATGCGGGCGAGGCTCCCGCGTGGGGAGCCGGCTCCCGGGCCGGGGTGGCGCCGCCCCAGCCGCCGTCCCGCCTGGCGGCCGGATCGGCCGCCGCACCGCGGGGTTGGGGATCTGGCATCGACCTCGCACGCCGGGATAGACGGTGAGCGTGCACCTCGAGGTCGCCCGGGTCTGGGGCATCGGCATCAGGATCCACGCCAGCTGGCTCCTGGTGTTCGCCCTCGTCGCCTGGTCGCTGGCGGGCGGCTACTTCCCCGAGGAGTACCCGGGCTGGCCCGCCCTCGCCTACTGGTCGCTCGGGGCGGTGACGAGCCTGCTGTTCTTCGCCTCGGTCCTGGTGCACGAGCTGGCCCACGCCTGGGTGGCCCGGCGGCACGGCCTGCCCATCCGGAGCATCACCCTCTTCGTCTTCGGCGGCATCGCCCACGTGGGCCGCGAGCCCGCGGACCCGGGGGTCGAGCTGCGGATCGCGCTCGCCGGTCCCCTCACGAGCCTCGCGCTCGCCGGGCTCTTCGGCGGCGTCTGGCTCCTGGTCCGCGGCGAGCCCCTGGCCGCGGCGCCGGCCATCTGGCTGGCCCGCATCAACGGCATCGTGGCGCTCTTCAATCTGGTCCCGGGCTTCCCCCTGGACGGCGGCCGGGTCCTCCGGGCGCTGCTCTGGCGGTGGACCGGCAGCTTCCAGCGCGCCACGCAGACCGCGGCCTTCGCAGGCCAGGCCATCGCCGCGGGGTTCATCGCCCTGGGCGCCCTGTCGGCGCTGGGTGGCAACGTCCTGGGTGGCGTCTGGATGGTCCTGATCGGCTGGTTCCTCCAGAATGCCGCCGCGGCCACCTCGAGCCAGGCCGGCCTGCGGGAGCTCCTGCGGGGCGTGAAGGTGTCGCAGGCGATGACGCACGACTGCCCGCGGGTGCCGGGAGACCGCACCCTGGACCGGCTGGTGCATGACGAGGTGCTGGGCGCCGGGCGCCGGTGCTTCCTGGTGACGGAGGACGGGCGCCTGCGAGGGCTCCTCACGCTGCACGAGGTCAAGGCCGTCCCGCGCGAGCGCTGGAGCGGCACGCGGGTCGAGGAGGTGATGGCGCCGCTCGAGCGGCTGGCTGCCGTCGGCCCCGACGACGACCTCTTCGGCGCGCTGGAGCGGATGGACGACGCCGACGTGGCGCAGCTCCCGGTGGTGGCGGGGGGCGAGCTGGTGGGGCTCATCGGCCGGGAGCAGATCCTCCGCTACATTCGCGCCCGGGCCGAGCTGGGCGTCTGACCGCCCGGGATCTCCGGGCACTCCGCACCCCCGGCGGCGACCTCGCGTGCGGGCGCGAAAGGTGTATACTGACGGTGTCTGGTTCGGATGCAGGCTCGCTCGTGAGCCCTCCTCGAGTATCAGGCCGCGTCTCTCACGTGCTCTTCCGCGTTCTGAGGCGACGTCAAACGGTACGGAAGAGTCCACATGGAGACGCCAGATGGCGCAGAAACTGTTCGTGGGAGGTCTCTCCTTCTCCACTACCGACGGCGGCCTTCGCGAGTTCTTCTCGCAGGCCGGCGCGGTCCTGTCCGCCACCGTCGTGACCGACCGGGACACCGGCCGGTCGCGTGGCTTCGGCTTCGTCGAGATGGCGACGGCCGAGGAGGCCGAGCGGGCGGTCGCCCAGCTCGGCGGCCGCGTGCTCGACGGGCGACAGATCAGGGTCGAGGTGTCCCGGCCGAAGGCCGAGGGTGGCTCGCGCCGCGCCGCGTTCAGCGGTCGCGGCGGGTGGCGCTGATCGCGCGCAAGCGCGCTCGATCGGAGCGGGGGCGGCGTGACGCCGCCCCCGCGTCGTCTTCACGGTCACCTCACCCGCCGGTAGCCCCTCGCCTTCATGCACTCCCCGTAGCGCTGCTCGGGCGCCGCCTCCCCGGCACGGACCATCGTCGCGTGGCGCTCGCACTCGTACTCGTCCCGGAGCCGCTCCTCGGGGCTCACCCCGGGCTTCTCCCAGGTTCCCCGCGGCCAGCCCGTGCCCACGCAGCCGGCGGCCAGCAGCCAGCCGGCCGCCGCCACCAGGCCGCCGCGCGTACGGGCCTCACCTCCGGCCACCCCTCCCGGGACGGGAGGGCCTGCAAGCAGCCTGCCCCACGGTTCCCGGCTGGATCCGGCGATCGTGCCCCGGGTGAAGCACCCCGCCCCGTGGCAGAATCGCCGGAAACCCCATGCGGAGCCGTGCCCGCCGCCTCGCCGCCGCCGCGATCGCCGCCGGGCTCCTCCCGCTCGCGCTCGGCATCGTCAGGTTCGGTCCCACCCTGAGCCTCTCACTGGCGCTTGCCGCCCCCAGGACCGCGACGTGGCTTCCGGCGGCCGCGGGGGAACCCGCCCGCGAGGAGGTGCTGGTGGACGGGGGAAGCCGGCCGATCCACGCCGACCTCTACCGGCCGGCTCGCCCTCGGGGCGGGCTGGTCCTGGTCCACGGGCTGTCGCAGGCCGGGCACCGGCACCCCGAGATGGTCCGCCTGGCGCGCCTGCTGGCCCGCCACGGCCGGATGGTCCTGGTCCCCGAGATTCCAGGGCTGGCCGCGTACACGCTGGGAGGCCGCGAGGTGGAGGAGATCCGCTCGGCAATCCGCCACGCCGCAGCCCTCGTCCGCCCCGTGGGCGTGGTCGGCTTCAGCTTCGGAGCCGGTCCGGCCCTGCTGGCCACCGCGGAGGAGCCGTCGGTCTCGCTCGTGGCGAGCTTCGGGGGCTACGCCGATCTCGAGCACGTGGTCGCCTTCGTGACCACGGGGGTACACGGGCTGGGGGACCGGCGACACGTGCAGCGCCAGGAGGAGTACAACCGGTGGAAGCTTCTGGCCCTGCTCGTGGGGTTCACGGAGAACCTGCGGGACCGCGGGCTCCTCGGGGCGGTGGCGCGCCGCAAGCTCGCCAACCCGGCCGACGACACGCGTGCCCTCGAAGGCGATCTGGGCCGCGAGGGACGTGCCGTCCTGGCCCTGGTGCGCAACCGGAGCCCCGAGGCTGTGCCCGCCCTCCTGGCGGCGCTGCCACCTCGGGCCCGCCGGGCCCTGGACGACCTGTCCCCACTCCGGGTGGTCCCCCGCCTCCCGGGCCGGCTGCTCATCGCCCACGGCGAGGGGGACCCGTCCATTCCCTTCACGGAAAGCCTGCGTCTGGCCCAGGCGGCCGGGGGCCGGGCCAGGGTCGCCATCCTGGAAACCTTCCATCACACCGGCCCCCGCCCACTCTGGCGCTCGGTGCCGGCCAGGGTCGCGGACGCCGCGCGCCTGGTGGGGCTGGTGGACGGCCTCCTGGCTTCCCGCTGACCCGCCGAACCCTTGACCCTCCGGCCCGCATCTGAATAGGCGACGGGGCGTGAAACGTCTCATAATCGCAGCACTTTTGCGATTTCTGAAGCGTTCGGTGCCCCTCGAGGGCGATTGGTGAGGAGCTATGGTATTCAAGCCCATTGACCAGGAACTGAAGACGTTCCCCGCCGACGAGACCCAGGATCTCGCCACCCTGTTCGCGGCCGAGGAAGAGGTGCGTCCCGAGGCCGTCGAGGAAGAAGTGGGTCCGGAGGCCGGGCCGTCTGCCGAGGAGGACCCGGTCCGGGTCTACCTGCACGACATCGGCAAGGTCCGCCTGCTCACCGCCCGGCAGGAGGTCGAGATCGGACAGCGCATCGAGGCGGGCCAGGTTGCCCTGCGCCGGGCCCTGGCGGGCATCCCCATGGTCGTGCGCGCACTCCTCGAGGCCGGCGACCGCCTGCGGGCGGGCGCGGTCGATCCCGACGACGTCATCGTGCCGCCCGACGGAGGCGAGGTGGGCGGGCGGGAGCTCAAGCGCTTCCTGGGCGCCTTCGCCCGCATCCGCCGGCTGGACAACGAGGTGGCGCGCCTGCGCGCGTCGCTCGGCAACCGGCGCCTGTCGGCCGCCACGCGCTCGAACTACGTCCGCTGGATCGCGGCCAACCGCGAGTCGATCCAGCGCATCGTGGCCGACCTGCCGCTGGCCTCCACGCTGGTGGACGACCTCGTGGTGCGGGTACGGGAGGCGGCCGCCCGGCCCGACGGGGCGCGCGAGGCGGGCCTGCCGCGGCGCCAGCTGGCCGCGGCCCTGGCCGAGGTGGAGGCCGCCGAAGCGCAGGTGCGCCAGGCCAAGAAGGAGCTGACCGAGGCGAACCTGCGGCTCGTGGTCTCCGTGGCCAAGCGCTACGTCCGCAGCGGGCTGCCACTCCTGGACCTGATCCAGGAGGGCAACCTGGGACTGCTCCGCGCGGTGGACCGCTTCCAGTATCGCCGCGGGTTCAAGTTCTCGACCTACGCCACGTGGTGGATCCGGCAGGGCATCACCCGCGCCATCGCGGACCGCGCCCGGACCATCCGGGTGCCGGTGCACATGGTCGAGCGGATGAACCAGGCCGCCCGGGTCAGCCGGGCCATGACGGCGGAACTGGGCCGCGAGCCCACGCCCGAGGAGCTCGCGCGGCGCCTCCGGATGCCGGCCAGCAAGGTGCGCCTGGTGCTGGAATCGGCGCGGCAGCCGATGTCGCTGGAGACGCCCATCGGCGAGGAGCGGTCCCTCGGGGACCTGATCGAGGACACCTCGGTCACCTCCCCCACGGACGAGCTGCTGAGCCACGACCTCACGGCGCAGATCGACCGCGCGCTGGCGCGGCTCACGCCCAAGGAGCAGGCGATCCTCCGCCTCCGCTTCGGCATCGGCGGCGAGGACGCGCAGACGCTCGAGGAAGTGGGCCGGCGCTTCGACCTGACCCGCGAGCGCATCCGCCAGATCGAGGCGCAGGCGCTCCGGAAGCTGCGCCACGGGGCCGGGCTGCGCGCCTTCGTCGAGAACTGATCCGAGGGGAGGATGCGGCACCTGGATTGCATTGCCTTCGTCCCGCGATGACACGACCTGGTCCGAGACCCGGCAAGGACAGGAAGCCCGCGGCGCCGGCACCGGCGGCGCCGCTCGATCCCGCCAGCGACATCCTCCACGACGGGCGCCGCGCGCTCGACGCCATCTTCTCGCCCCGGAGCGTGGCCGTCATCGGGGCCACCGACCGGCCCGGGAGCGTGGGCCGGACGCTCACCTGGAACCTCATCGCCAACCCCTTCGGGGGAACCGTCTTCCCCGTCAGCCGATCGCGGGCGAGCGTGCTGGGGGTCAAGGCCTACCCCGACATCGCCTCGGTCCCCGAGCGCGTGGATCTCGCGGTCATCGCCACGCCCGCGCCCACCGTGCCCGGCATCGTGGCCGAATGTGCCGCGGCCGGGGTCAAGGGCGCCATCATCGTCTCGGCCGGGTTCAAGGAGACCGGGCCCGCGGGCGCCGACCTCGAGGCCCGCATCCTGGCCGAGGCGCGCCGCGGCCGCATGCGGGTCATCGGTCCCAACTGCCTCGGCGTCATGAACCCGCAGTCGGGGCTCAACGCCACCTTCGCCAGCGCCATGGCCCGGCCCGGGCGGGTCGGCTTCCTCAGCCAGAGCGGCGCGCTCTGCACCGCGGTGCTCGACTGGAGCTTCCAGGAGAACGTGGGCTTCAGCGCCTTCGTGTCGGTCGGTTCCATGCTCGACGTGGGCTGGGGCGACCTGATCCACTACCTGGGCGACGACCCGCGCACGCAGTCCATCGTGATCTACATGGAGACCATCGGCGACGCCCGCGCGTTCCTGTCCGCGGCGCGGGAGGTGGCACTGGCCAAGCCCATCATCGTCATCAAGCCCGGGCGCACGGAGGGGGCGGCGCGGGCGGCCGCCTCGCACACGGGGGCGCTGACCGGAAGCGACGACGTGCTGGAGGCGGCCTTCCGCCGCAGCGGCGTGCTCCGCGTGTCCACCATCGCCGAGCTGTTCTACATGGCGGAAACGCTGGCCAAGCAGCCCCGGCCGCGCGGCCCGCGTCTCACCATCGTCACCAACGCGGGCGGCCCGGCCGTCATCGCGACCGACGCGCTCCTCACCGGCGGCGGCCAGCTCGCCGAGCTGTCGCCGGAGACCATGGAGGCGCTGGCCAGGCTCCTGCCGCCGCACTGGAGCCGCGGCAACCCCATCGACGTGCTGGGCGACGCCGACCCGGCGCGCTACGCCCGCGCCGTCGAGCTGGCCGCCAAGGACCCGGCCAGCGACGGGCTCCTGGTGATCCTCACGCCCCAGGCGATGACGGAGCCCACGCAGGTCGCCGAGCAGCTCAAGCCGCTGGGCCGCATCCCCGGCAAGCCGCTCCTGGCCAGCTGGATGGGCGGCGCGGAGGTGACCGCGGGGGAAGCCATCCTCAACCAGGCCAACATCCCCACCTTCGAGTACCCGGACACCGCCGCCCGGGTCTTCGCGTACATGTGGCGCTACGCCGACACCCTCCGGGCGCTCTATGAGACCCCCATGCTGCCGGCGCCGGGCGACGAGCAGGCGCCCGACCAGGCAGAAGCTGTCGCCATCGTCGAGGCGGCGCGCCGGGCGCGGCGGGTGCTCCTCACCGAGGCGGAGTCCAAGCGCCTGCTGGCGGCCTACGGCCTCCCCACCGTGGAGACGCGCGTGGCGACCACCGCGGACGAGGCTGCCCGTGTCGCCGACGAGCTGGGCTATCCCGTGGCGGTGAAGCTCCACTCGGAGACCATCACGCACAAGACCGAGGTCGGCGGCGTCCGCCTGGGCCTCCGCGACGCCGAGGCCGTCCGGCTGGCCTGGCGGGAGATCGAGGCGGCCGCGGGTCCGGGGAACTTCCTCGGCGTCACGGTCCAGCCCATGGTGGCGCTGGACGGCTACGAGCTGATCGTGGGCTCCAGCGTCGACCCGCAGTTCGGGCCGGTGCTGCTGTTCGGGACCGGCGGGCAGCTCGTGGAGGTGTTCCACGACCGCACCCTGGCGCTGCCGCCCCTCAACACCACCCTGGCCCGGCGCATGATGGAGCGCACCCGCATCTTCGCCGCGCTCCGGGGCGTGCGCGGCCGCCCGCCGGTGGACCTGGCCCGGCTCGAGCAGGTCCTCGTCCGCTTCAGCCAGATGGTCGTGGAGCAGCCGTGGATCCGGGAGGTCGAGATCAATCCGCTGCTCGCCTCGGGCGACCGGCTCCTCGCGCTCGACGCGCGGGTCGTCCTCCACGACCCCGACACGCCCGTCGAGGCGCTGCCGCGCCCGGCCATCCGCCCCTATCCGCGCCAGTACGTCCGCCCCTGGCGGAGCCGGGACGGCGTGCCGCTGACCATCCGCCCCATCCGGCCCGAGGACGAGCCGCTCCTGGTGCAGTTCCACGGCACCCTGTCGGAGCGGAGCGTGTACCTCCGCTACCTGCACCCCATGGCCCTCTCCCAGCGCACCTCGCACGAGCGGCTGGCGCGCATCTGCTTCGTGGACTACGACCGGGAGATGGCGCTGGTGGCGGAGCGCACCGACCCGGCGACCGGCGCCCGCGAGATCCTGGGCGTGGGGCGCCTGTCGCGGCTCCACTGGACGGAGGAGGCCGAGTTCGCGCTGCTGGTGAGCGACCAGTTCCAGGGGCGCGGGCTCGGCACCGAGCTCCTGCGCCGGCTCCTGGCCATCGGCCGCGACGAGAAGCTCAAGCGCATCGTGGGCTACATCTCTGTGGAGAACCACGAGATGCTGCGGCTGGCGCGGCAGGTGGGCTTCCGGACCCGCCGTCGCCCCGACGATCCCTCCATCGTCGAAGCCTGGCTCGACCTGTAGCCGCCGCGCATCGCCTGCCCCCGACGGGGGATGGGGGGTCGCGCGAGCCCCGCCCGAGCGAGCTGCGGCGTGCAGGCGAGCCCCGCCCCGGCGCGACCGCGGGCGCCCGGCGCGCGAACCGCCCCGGGTCGCCCCGGGCCGGGGCGGGGCGCTGGGGGGCGGCATACACCGCCACGCCTCCCGCCAGCAACAGGGGAAGCAACAGCAGCCAGTAGAAGTATT
>JBBIOF010000067.1:0-9589 GCA_037443505.1 Candidatus Rokuibacteriota bacterium | reverse complement strand
GTCCACGGCCAGGCCGTCGGCGTCCCGCACCCGCCCGGTCCCCACCGCCTCGGCAAGGGCGCCGCCCAGGGACCGCGCGGACACGCTCACGCGTCAGACCCAGGCGCCGGCCGGCAGCACCGGGCGCGAGGGACGGAAGCCCTCCGCGCAGGCGGGGTGGGAGGGCAGGAGCTTGCCGGGATTCATGATGCCGTCCGGGTCGAACACCCTCCGCAGGCGGTACATGAAGTTCAGGTCGGCGTCGGCGTACTGGAGCGGCAGGCTCCGGGCCTTGTCCACCCCGACGCCGTGCTCGCCGGTGACGCTGCCGCCCAGCCGGATGCAGGCGAGCAGGAGCTCCTCGTTGGCGCGCCTGGCGCGCTCCAGCTCCTCCGGCCGACGGTCGTCGTAGCAGATGATGGGATGCAGGTTGCCGTCTCCGGCGTGGAAGACGTTGGCGATGAGCACGCCGTGGCGGGCGGCGATCGCCTCCATCTCGCGCATGATGACCGGCAGGCGCGAGCGCGGCACCACCGCGTCCTGCAGGAGGTAGCTGGACGTCAGGCGGCCGATGGCGCCCGCCGCCTCCTTCCGCCCCTTCCAGAGCAGCGCCCGCTCGGCCTCGTCGCGGGCCACGCGCACGTCCAGGGCGCCGCGCTGCCGGCAGAGGGCGGCGCACCGCCCGGCCTGGGTCTCCACCTCGGCCCGCGGGCCGTCCACCTCGATGAGGAGCACCGCGCGCGCGTTCTCGGGGTAGCCGGCGCCGATCCCCGCGTTGATGGCGCGGACCATGGGCTCGTCCAGCATCTCCAGCGCCGCGGGGATGATGCCGGCGCCGATGATGTCCGAGACGGTCTCCGAGGCAGCCACCACCGTGGGGAAGGAGGCGAGCACGGTCTTCACCGCCTCGGCGGCGTGGAGCAACCGCACGGTCACGGCGGTCAGGAGCCCGAACGTGCCCTCGGCGCCCACGGCGGCGCCCGTGAGGTCGTAGCCGACGTGGTCGGCCGCGCGGCCCCCGAGGCGCACCAGCTCCCCCGCCCCGGTCACCATCTCGAGGCCCAGCACGTGGTTGGTGGTGATGCCGTACTTGAGGCAGTGGGGGCCGCCCGCGTTGGTCGAGGCGTTGCCGCCGATGGACGACACCATCTGGCTCGAGGGATCGGGCGCGAAGAACCAGCCGCGGTCGGCCACGGCGCGCGTGAGCCAGAGGTTGATCAGCCCGGGCTGGACCGTGGCGCAGCGGTCCACCAGGTCCACCTCCAGCACGGCGCACATGCGGTTCACGGCCACCATGACGCCGCCCCGCGGCGCCATGGCGCCGCCGATGAGCCCCGTGCCCGACCCGCGCGGCACGACGGGCACGCCGCGGCGCCGGCAGAGGCGGACGATGGCCTGCACCTGCTCGGCGCGCTCCGGGAGGGCCACGGCGTCGGGCATGCCCTTGTAGAGGGTGTGCATGTCGCACTCGTAGACGGTGCGGCCCTCCACCGAGAGCACCAGGGCGTCCGGGCCCAGGATCTCGCGCAGCTCGTCCACGACGGCCGGCGTCAGCGGCATGGCGGTCTCCGGCTCATGAATCTAGCACGGTGCGAGGCGCGGCCGGCGGCGCGACCTCGGGGGTCGGGGGCGGGGGCACGGCGGCCCCCGCCGCCGCTCACTCGATCTTCCAGGTGTCGCCGGAGGCGAGCAGCCGGGCGATGTCCCCTGGGCCCCGCTCCGAGATGGCGCGCTGCTCCTGCTGGAGCAGCACCTCCTCGTACACGGGCGCCTCCACGGCCGCCATCACGCCCACCGGGACGGGGTACTCGGGCGCCCAGAAGTCCGCCAGGATCTTCGCGGCGCGCAGGTTGGTCTCGTCGTGGACCCAGAGCCGGCTCTCCGGCACCGACCCGGCGCTCACCACCTTCGGCGTCAGGCCCTCCATGACGATCGCCTTGCGGTCGTCCGGCGGCCCGAACAGCAGCGGCTTGCCGTGCTCCAGGCGCAGCTCGTGGTGCAGCCGCGACTCCTTCTCGTAGAGCACGCCCCAGGCCAGGTCGTTGTACACGATGCAGTTCTGGAGGATCTCCAGGAAGGCGGCACCCCGGTGGCTGGCCGCGCGCCGGAGCATCTCCTCCATGTGGGGGACGTTGCGGTCCACCGTCCGCGCCACGAAGGTCGCCCCGCAGCCCAGGGCGAACGCCGCCGGGTTCACCGGCCGGTCGGCGGAGCCCAGGGGCGTGGACTTGGTGACCTTGCCCAGCTCGCTGGTGGGCGAGTACTGGCCCTTGGTGAGGCCGTAGATCCGGTTGTTGAAGAGCAGGATGGTCACGTCCACGTTGCGGCGGAGCACGTGGAGCAGGTGGTTGCCGCCGATGGACAGGCCATCCCCGTCGCCGGTCACGACGAAGACCTTGAGGTCGGGCCGCGCCAGGCGCAGCCCGGTGGCGACGGCCGGGGCCCGCCCGTGGATGGTGTGGAACCCGTACGTGTTCATGTAGTACGGGAACCGGCTCGAGCAGCCGATGCCGGAGATGAAGACGATGTTCTCCTTGGGCACGCCCAGATCGGGCATCGTCTTCTGGATGGCGGACAGGATCGCGTAGTCCCCGCAGCCGGGGCACCAGCGGACGTCCTGGTCCGACTCGAAGTCCTTCTTGGTGTAGCGACGCGCCTCGGCGGCGCCGGCCCCGCTCGCGCTCATGACCCCGTCTCCAGGAGCTGGATGATGGCCTCGTAGATCTCGTCGGACGCCAGCGGCAGGCCGCGCACGCGGTTGAAACCCACGGCGTCCACCAGGTACTCCGCGCGCAGCACGCGGACCAGCTGGCCGCTGTTGATCTCCGGGACCAGGACCCGGCGGTACTCCCGCAGGATCTGCCCCAGGTCCGGCGGCAGCGGGTTCAGGTGGCGGAGGTGGATGGAGGCGACGGACCGTCCCTCCGTCTGCGCCCGCTCCACCGCCGCGGTGATGGCGCCGTAGGTCCCGCCCCAGCCCACCACCAGCAGGTCGCCCGTGGCCGGGCCGCTGATGGTGGTGGGTGGGATCTCCTGGGCCACGCGCCGCACCTTCTCGGCCCGGATCCGCACCATGTGGTCGTGGTTGTCGGGATCGTAGGAGATGTTCCCCGTCACGTCCTGCTTCTCGATGCCGCCGATGCGGTGCTCGAGCCCGGGCGTGCCCGGCCGCACCCAGGGCCGCCCCAGCGTGGCCGGGTCCCGCAGGTACGGGAAGAACCCCTCGCGCTCGGTCCGGAACTCCACCTCGATGGGCGGCAGCGTGCTCACGTCCGGGATGAGCCATGGCTCCGAGCCGTTGGCCAGGAACCCGTCGCTCAGCACGATGACCGGCACCATGTACTTCACGGCGATCCGGACCGCCTCGTACGCGATGTAGAAGCAGTCGCCCGGCGAGGCCGGCGCCAGCACCACCACCGGCGACTCGCTGTTCCGGCCGTACAGGGCCTGCATCAGGTCGGCCTGCTCGGTCTTGGTCGGCAGTCCGGTGGAGGGCCCGCCCCGCTGCACGTTGAAGACCACCAGGGGCAGCTCCGCCATGACGGCCAGGCCGATGGCCTCGCCCTTGAGCGCGATGCCGGGGCCGCTCGAGCCCGTCACGCCCACCGCGCCGCCGAAGGAGGCGCCGATGGCCGCCGTCACGGCGGCGATCTCGTCCTCGGCCTGGATGGTCCGGACCCGGAAGCGCTTGTGCATGGCCAGCTCTTCCAGGATGCTGCTGGCGGGCGTGATGGGATACGCGCCGTAGACGACGGGCAACTGCGAGCGCTCGGCCGCGGCCAGCAGGCCCCACGCCAGGGCCCGGTTGCCCGTCATGGACCGGTAGAGGCCGGGCGGCATGTCCGCCCGCTCCACCGCATAGTGCTCCGCGAAGATCTCGGCGGTCTCGCCGAAGGCGTGCCCCGCCTTCAGCACCCGGGTGTTGGCCTCGGCCAGGACCGGGTTCCGCGCGAACTTCTTGCTGATCCACTCGAGGGTGGGCTCCAGCGGCCGTGTGTAGATCCAGGACACCAGGCCCAGCGCGAAGAAGTTCTTGCAGCGGTCCTTCTCCTTGGCGTTGAGGGCCAGGTCCCGCAGCGCCTCGTGGGTTAGCGCCGTCATGTCCACCCGGTGCAGCCGGTACCGCTCGCCCAGCGACGGGTCGTCCAGCGGGTTGGAGGCGTAGCCGGCCTTGTCCAGGTTGCGCTTGTCGAAGGCGGCCTCGTTCACGATCAGGAGCCCGCCCGGCTTCAGGTCGCGCAGGTGGACCTTCAGCGCGGCGGGGTTCATGGCCACCAGGCAGTCCAGCCTGTCGCCCGGGGTGTACACGCGCTGGCTGCCGAACTGGAGCTGGAAGCTCGAGACGCCGAAGAGCGTGCCGGCGGGGGCCCGGATCTCGGCGGGAAAGTTCGGGAGCGTCGCCACGTCGTTCCCGGCCCAGGCCGACTCGGTGGTGAACTGCTCACCGGTGAGCTGCATGCCGTCGCCGGAGTCCCCCGCGAACCGGATCACGGCCCGCTCCAGCTCCTTGCGCGGCTTCTCGGCGCCCTTGACGGCCGCCACCGTGTCGCTCATCGAGCCTCGTCCTCTCTTCGTTCGAGTTTCGGGGACCTGCGCGCTCGCGCGCGCCCGGCCTCGGCGCGGACCCCTGGCGTGCTCGCTCCGAGGGAATCGCGCCGGGGCCGCCAGACTGCCTCGGCCGATGACGGCGGGCAGACCATAGATATCGTAGCGGAGGGCACGGAAAAGGGCAATGTTTCGTGCCCGGTCAGGCCACCCTGCCGCGCCTCAGGGACCGTCCTCGCGCTCCGGGTGCTTGAGCCGATCGCCGGGGGGCAGGTTGAGGACCGCCTCCGGGAAGAGGTTGGCCAGCCAGCGGATGACGTCGCTGACCGTCACGATCCCCACCGGGCGTCCCTCCTGGTCCACCAGGGGCACCGTCCGGTAGCCCGCCACGCTCATGCAATGGACGGCGTAGGCCACCCGGTGACTGGCCGTGAGCGCTTCCGGGTTGGGGGTCATGACCTCGGCCAGCCGGGTGCTCCCCGGCTCGAGGCCGCGGCCGACCACCCGGGTGAGCACGTCCCGCTCGGTGAAGATGCCGGCCAGCCGGCCCTGGCCGTTCACGACCAGGACCCCGGCCTGCCGTCGCGCGAGCATCTGCTCGACCGCCTCCCGCACGGTCGCCTCCCCCCCCAGGCAGATGGGGGCCGCCGGGGAGAGGACGGCGATGGTGTCGTCGAACAGGGCTCCCCGGATCTCGTGCAGCTCGCCCTCGATCTCGGTGGAGTGCTCGTCCTCGAACTGGTTCATGGCCAACTCCCCGCCCGACCGCCAGGCCGGGCTAGAGCTCGAGAAGCTCGTCCTTCGGGACGCTCGTGAGGTTGCGGCACCCTCCGGGCTCGACGACCACCATGTCCTCGATCCGGACGGCGCCCCACGCGGGATAGCAGAGACCGGGCTCGATCGTCACCACCTGGCCCGCCTCCAGCCGGGCGTCGAAGCGGTTGATCCGGGGCGGCTGCGTCTCGGCGATGGCCACGACCTCCCCGGCGTCGATCTCGCTGGAGACGACGATGGGCAGGGCCTGGGGCCGGGCCAGAGCGTCCCCGGAAGCCACGGCCATCAGGGTATCACGCGGGGGCCGCGGGCTTCCGGCCCACCGGCGGGGCCGGGGCCCGTCCCGCCGCCTGCTGCAGCAGCTCGATGAACCGGCTGGCCGCCGGCGTCAGCACCTTCTGCCGGCGGTGGATGATCCCCACGGGGCGCACCAGGTCGGTCATCCCGAACGGCACCACGCTGAGCGTGTGGATGCCCGCCTCCTTCTCCACGGTGTGCCTGGGCAGGAGGCTCACGCCGGCCGCGATCATGATGGCCTGCTTGATGGTCTCGATGTTGTCGAACTCCATCACGATGTTGAGCCGCACCCCGCGCTGCCGGAGCGCGCGGTCGATGGCCCGCCGGATGGTGAGCTCCCGGTCGAAGGCCACGAAGGGCTCGCCGTCCAGGTCCCCGGGCTCGACCACCCGGCGGCGGGCGAAGCGGTGGGTCGGATGGCACACCAGGGCCATGGGCTCGGAGCGCAGCGGGATGACCGACAGCGCCCGGTTGGCGGGCGGGTAGGACATGATCCCCACGTCCGCCTCGTCGTTGAGCACCGCCTCGACGACCTTGTGGGGGTGCAGGCACTCCAGCTGGACCCGCGCGTCGGGGTAGAGCGACATGAAGCGCTGCAGGTGGTGGCTCATGTCGTGCAGTCCCACCGAGTAGATGGCCGCCACCCGTACCAGCCCGTCCACGCGGGCCTTGACCGACGCGATCTCGGCCTTCGTCCGCTCCCAGCCCTCCAGCAGCTCCCGGCACGCCCCGTAGAGCGCCTGGCCCTCCGGCGTGACCACAAACGGGCGCTTGGTGCGGTCGATGAGGGGCACCCCGAGCTCGCGCTCCAGCTGCTGGACGGCCTGGCTGGCCGCGGACTGGGACACGAAGTTCTGGGCCGCACCCCGCGAGAAGCTCCGGAGGCGGACGACGTCGCAGTACAGGCGCAGCGTCTCCAGGTGCACGGAGACATTCTATCATTAGACATTAGAATTTCTGATACTCACCATCCGATTTTTTCGGGATGACTAATGCTCATGGGTCGGGTAGTATCGTGCAACTCTTCACAAAGGACGTGTTCGGGCCAAGGAAGGACGAGGTGCAATGACGCATCGGGACCCCGGGCCCCCTCCGCCCCAGGGACTCTACGACCCCCGCCACGAGCACGACGCCTGCGGCGTCGGCTTCGTCGTCCACGTCAAGGGCCGCAAGTCGCACGCCATCGTGCGCCAGGCCCTGCAGGTGCTCATCAACCTCCTGCACCGGGGGGCGTGCGGGTGCGAACCGAACACCGGCGACGGCGCGGGCATCCTGCTCCAGATGCCGGACCGGTTCTTCCGCCGCGAGTGCGACCGCCTCGGCATCCCCCTGCCCGGCCCCGGCGAGTACGGCTCGGGCCTGGTCTTCCTGCCGCGCCGCGTGCCGGACCGGGAGAAGATCCGGGGGCTGATCGCCTCCATCGTGGAGGAGGAGGGCCAGCGCCTCCTCGGCTGGCGCGTCGTGCCCACCGACGACCGCCTGCTGGGGGCCACGGCCGTCTCCGTCGAGCCGCACATCGAGCAGGTGTTCATCGGGCGGGGCCCCGGGGTGCGCGACCGCGCCCATTTCGAGCGCAAGCTCTACGTGGTGCGCCGCCGCATCGAGAAGGCCGTGAACGCCATGGACTTCCCCGAGCGGAAGCTGGTCTACCTTCCCAGCCTCTCCGCCAACACCTTCATCTACAAGGGCATGCTCTCGGCCGACCAGATCGAGGCCATGTACCCTGACCTCGCGGACCCCGATGTGGAGTCGGCGCTGGCCCTGGTCCACCAGCGGTTCAGCACCAACACGTTCCCGTCGTGGCCGCTGGCGCACCCGTACCGCTACATCGCCCACAACGGCGAGATCAACACGCTCCGCGGCAACATCAACTGGATGCGGGCCCGGGAGGCGCTCTGCCGGTCGGACCTCCTGGGCGACGACCTCCCCAAGGTCCTGCCCGTCACCCGGGAGGGCCTCAGCGACTCGGCCACGTTCGACAACGTGCTCGAGTTCCTGGTGATGAACGGGCGTTCGCTGCCCCACGCCATCCTGATGATGATCCCGGAGCCGTGGCAGCACCACGAGTCCATGAGCCCCGAGCGCCGGGCCTTCTACGAGTACCACGCCTCGCTCATGGAGCCCTGGGACGGCCCCGCCTCCATCGCGTTCACCGACGGCACCGTCATCGGCGCGGTGCTCGACCGCAACGGCCTCCGCCCCTCCCGCTACTACGTGACGAAGGACGACCTGGTCATCATGGCCTCGGAGGTGGGCGTGCTCGACGTCCCGCCCGAGAACGTGCTGGTGAAGGAGCGCCTGCACCCCGGCCGCATCTTCCTGGTGGACACCGCCGAGGGGCGGATCGTCTCGGACGAGGAGATCAAGGCCCGGCTGGCGGCCGAGCACCCCTACGGCGAGTGGCTCCGACGCAACCTGGTGTCCCTGGAGGACCTGCCGGAGCACCCGGTGCCCGAGCCGGACCACGAGACCGTGCTCCAGCGCCAGCTCGCCTTCGGCTACACGCACGAGGACCTCCGGATCCTGCTGGCGCCCATGGCCACCCGCGGCGAGGAGCCCGTGGGCTCCATGGGCACCGACACGGCCCTGGCCGTGCTCTCCGACCGGCCGCGCCTGCTGTACGACTACTTCAAGCAGCTCTTCGCGCAGGTCACCAACCCGCCCCTGGACCAGATCCGCGAGGAGCTGGTGACCTCCATGGAGTCCACCATCGGGCCGGAGGGCAACCTGCTCCACCCGACCCCCGAGTCCTGCCGCCAGATCAGGTGCAAGGACCCGGTGCTGTCCAACGAGGAGCTGGCGCGGCTGCGCCACATCCAGGCCCCAGGCTTCAAGGCCACCACGCTGCCCATGCTGTTTCCCTCCGCCGGCGGGGCGGACGGCCTGGAGCGGGCGCTCGCCGACCTGCAGCAGCGGGCCAGCCGGGCCATCGCCGAGGGCTACAACATCCTGATCCTGTCCGACCGCGGCGTGAGCCGCGAGCAGGCCGCCGTCCCCAGCCTGCTCGCCACGGCAGCGGTCCACCACCACCTGGTGCGAGAGGGCACCCGCACCCGCTGCGGCCTGGTGGTCGAGACCGGCGACGCGCGCGAGGTGCACCACATGTGCCTGCTCATCGGCTACGGGGCGGGCGCGGTGAACCCGTGGGTGGCCTTCGAGACGCTGGACGACATGCTGCGCCAGGGCATCCTGGTGGGCATCGACCACGCCACGGCCGTCCGCAACTACATCAAGGCCCTCAACAAGGGGATCCTCAAGGTCATGGCGAAGATGGGGATCTCCACGCTGCAGAGCTACTGCGGTGCCCAGATCTTCGAGGCCATCGGCCTGGACCGGGCGCTGGTGGAGCGCTACTTCCCGGGCACGGCCTCGCGGGTGGGCGGCATCGGGCTCGACGTGGTCGCCGAGGAGGTGCGCCGCCGGCACGAGCGGGCGTTCCCCGACCGCCCGGTGGGTGAGCCGGAGCTCGACTGGGGCGGCGAGTACCAGTGGCGGCGCGACGGCGAGTTCCACATGGTGAACCCCGACATGATCGCCCGCCTCCAGCACGCCGCGCGCTCCGGTGACTACCGGGCGTTCAAGGAGTACTCGGCCCTGGTGGACGACCAGAGCCGCCGGCGGGCCACCCTGCGCGGGCTGATCGGGCTCAGGCTGGCGGAGCGGCCCGTCCCCCTCGAGGAGGTGGAGCCGGTCGAGTCCATCGTCAGGCGGTTCGCCACCGGCGCCATGTCCTACGGCTCCATCAGCCAGGAGGCCCACGAGACGCTGGCCATCGCCATGAACCGCCTGGGCGCGCGATCCAACACCGGCGAGGGCGGCGAGGACCCGGCCCGATACCGGCGGGACCCCAACGGCGACTGGCGGCGGAGCGCGGTCAAGCAGGTGGCCTCGGGGCGCTTCGGCGTGACCAGCGAGTACCTCGTGAACGCCGACGACCTGCAGATCAAGATGGCCCAGGGGGCCAAGCCCGGCGAGGGCGGCCAGCTTCCCGGCC